>DATBUS010000083.1:0-16350 GCA_036515815.1 Luteimonas sp. | reverse complement strand
CTCGCCGTCGTCGTCGGGCCTGCTCTTGCCGCCGCGGCGCCCGGGCTGCGCTACGGCGGCGCCCTTCGGCGCCTCGACGGCGACCTTCGCGGCCTCGCGCCTGCCCTGCTGCCGGGCACGCAGCGACATGCGGATGCCCTCGGCCTCGCGCCGCAGCACGCGCATTTCTCGGGACAGGTCACCCATTTCGATCGGCGAACCGATCAGGAAGCCTTGCGCGTCGGATTTCAGTGCCATCGGATCACCGCATGAAAGAGTCGAGCTGCGTGAACGTCATCTGCAGCTCCTGCATCGCATCTTCGCGTCGGGACAGGGACAGCTCGATGCTGGCCGGACGGAAGAGCCCGCTGTCGATGTAGCTGTCCGTGTCGCGCACGATGCGCGAGTGCAGGACGTGGAAGCGCACGGCGTAGTCCGCGGGCACGCCCACGGTGCCGTCGCGATCGCCCACGAGCCGCGAGTGCGCCGCGAACCAGCGCTTCAGGGTGCCGTCCACGTCATCCAGCGTCGTGATGCGCAGCTCGACGGGCTCGTGCGCGGTCACCGCGTCCACGCTGGCCAGTCCGACGTGGCGCTTTTCGCCGGTCACGGTGTACGGCGCGTAGTCCACCTCGGTGGCGAACAGGTTGAACTTGCCCTCGTACCCGCGCAGCTCGCTCACGACTTGCAGCAGGAACAGGTTTTTCTTCGCGCGCGGCTCGGCCTGCGCGGCGTCGTAGATTTCCTTCGCCTTCTTCGGCGTGATGCCGCCGAACAGGGGCGTCTTCGTGTTCCAGTAGCGCTCCTGCGAGAGCACGCCGCCCAGACCCGGGCGCAGCTTGTCGAGGATGAAGGCGCCGGGGTCATTGATCGCGGACCGGATGGTGCCCTGCGTCTTCGGTGGCACGGCCTTGTTCACGGCCTTGGACAGGGCGCCGCCGATCAGGGCGCCGCCAATGCTGCCCGCGAGCCCGCCGAGGCTCATTCCGGAGGCGCCTTCCTTGTTGTAGAGCCGGTCGCCGGTCGTGTTTTTCTCGACCGTCTGGCTCACATTGTTGAACAGGCTCACGTTTCGGCCCCGGTCGGAGACTGTTTCTTCACGCTACCTTGAGGTACACTCTGGCTCGTGGGATCGGTGCTGGCGTGGCGAGACTTGCCATCCACGCCCCTTGAACCGGCGGTGTCCACCCTCGCGCCGGTTGCATCGACCCCCTCTTCACGCAGCTTCCGACTGAAGCCGCCCTTGTGGTCGTCGTAGCTCGTGACCACCCACGCGTGCTTCTTCTGCATCCAGTCCAGCGCGATGATGGTGACCTCGGACGGGTTGCCGTCGAGGAACAGGAACGCCTTGCGCTTGTCGCCCGGGAGCCGCAGCACGCGGCCACGCTTCAGCACCTTGCCCAGCTTGCGGAACTCTTCCGGGTGCTTTTCGGCGATGTGCTTCAGGCCACCCTTCGAGTCGCCGTAGACGAGGCTGATCGGGCCGATGCCCTCGCGGTTGACCACGTCCTTGACGTGGCCGCGCTTCTCGCGCATGAGGCGGTCGATCGCGGCCTCCGGGTTGTTCCGGTAGCCCTTGAACTCCGGCCCCAGCTCCGGCTTGGCGGCGCTGTCGAGCGTCATGCTCGGGAACAGGGTCGCCAGCAGCTCCGCGAGCCCTTCGGCGCTGTCGAGCGTGTCGTCCGCGGGCGGCTCGTCATCGGTGTCGCCGCCGAACCCTCCACCACCGCCGCCGAATCCACCGCCGCCGTCAGGGCCGCCGAAGCCGTCACCGGCCGGCTGCTTGGGCATCAGCTCGGTGATTTCGGCGTAGACCTTGGCCTCTTCCTCGTCCACCAGCATGGACTTCGTGAGGAACAGCTCCATGATCTTCTTGTTGGCGCCCATGTCCTTCATGAGCTGGATGCCCTGCGCGAGCATGAGCGCGGCGTTCATCGCGTCGGCGCGCGTCTTCTGGCGCTCGGATTCCAGCGCGGAAATGGAGCCGTAGAACTGGATTTCCCACGGGCGCTCGTGGGCGCCGAACACCACGCCGTAGCGGCGCATGGTGTGGATGTCGATGATGCCGTTGAAGAACTCTTCCAGCGCCACGCGGATCACGCGCGCGCGCTCGGCCGCCTGCGCGGACGTGCGGAACCAGCCGCCCTCGCCCAGCCCGCCGGCCATCTGGTCCGCGAACCCCAGCATGCTCAGGTCAACGCCGATGGAGCCGGCCAGCAGCCGGGCGTGCATCATCACGTCCTCGATCGTGATCGTGCTGGTGCGGCCGGTGCTGCCGCCGTTGGCTGCACTCACGGTGGTGAGCTGCTTTTCGTTGAAGACCGGGATGATGTGGCGGATGCGCTCCATCACCGGCCGGCCGTTCTTGACCGCGTCCTCGGCGCGCTTCTTGGACGATCCGAGCATGGTCGCGATGGACTCGATGAACTTGTCCTGCTGCTCGTCGGTCATCTGCGTCAGGTTGACCTGCAGCATCTGCTCGTCAATCGAGTCCATCCACCGCTGGCCCACGAGCCCCAGCAGCGACGCATTGAGGTTGTCGTAGGCTTCCTCCGCGGCGAACAGGAGCGAACCGCCGGCCATGCTGGGCATGATCGGCAGGGCGTCGATGTTGTCCTCGGTCAGCGCGAGCTTGATCGACTTTTCGACCACGCCCTGCTGCGGCACCCACTGCACGCGCGGCATCTTCATCCGCGCCAGCTGCGACACGTCGAGGCGCTCGAAGGACTTTTCGCCGACGTAGACCGCGTAGCCGACGGTGCGGCTCCCGCGCTCGTAGGGCTGCACCAGCTGCGGCCGCACCAGCTCGTCGGTGTAGAGGTCGATGACGCCGGTGTTGTCGGCGTAGATGCGCGCGTAGGCGTCACCGTAGGTCGCGCCGGTGTAGGCGATCTGGTAGGCGACCTTGTTGAACATCCGGGACAGGTCGGCGGCGATTTCCTCGACCATCTTCGCCCGCTGCTTGTCGCCCTTCACTTCGGGCTTGGGCTCGATGAAGATCAGGTCGCCCGTGGCCTCGTTGCCGCCAAGGGCGGAGGTCACCAGCAGGGACAGGGCGGCGGAGACGATCGCGTCGCCTTCCATGTACTGCCACTTGCCGTAAATGTCGCGCCGGATGCGCGCACCCTTGCGGCTTCCGGTCAGCAGCGACGCCACGGTGATGGGGCTGCTGGCCCCATACATGAGCCCGCTGCCCTGCGTGATTTCCTTCGCCGGCGCGAGGAAGGACGCGGCCCATTTGCGGGCCTTCGTCCCCAAGCTCGTGAGCGCGGTCCCGGTGCTGTCGTCGGATTTCTTGGCCATGACCGTCATTCTGGAAGACGGTCAAGGGCGCTCAGGGCGGATTGTTCCGGCTCAGTGCCGCGCGCCGAAACAGTGCCATGCCTCGTGGCCGAGTGCCTGCAGTGCGGCGCGATCCTCGAAGTTGCGCGGCTGCACCGCGTAGATGGTGCAGGTGGTCGGCCCGGACGCGGCGCACGCCTCGAAGCGCTCGCCATCGGCGGCGCCTGCTGCCTTGCAGACCGCGTCCACGTCGCGCGCGGCGACCCATTCCACGGTGACCTTGATGTCGTTGCGATCGGCTCGCGAGGTCACGCCCCGCCCCGATCCGTCGCACCCCACCAGCGCCACCAGCGCCACCACGGCGCACGCAGCGCCCCGTCCGATCTTGCCCATGCCCTGCCCCTGCGTGAATGTCGCTTCGAGGCTACGGGGCGGCCGGCGGCCTCCCGGGGCGATTTGCCTACTCTTCGCCCGGCGGCAGCTCGGGCTCGGGCGCCACGTCCGGCGGCGTGTTCCAGCGCCGATCGAACCAGACCTTGTGCAGCGCCATCATCCCGAGCACGGAGACGCCAGACAGGTCCGCGCCGGTGACCGGGTCCACCATGCCCGGGAGCCCGACGATGTCCTGCGCATGCGTGGCCACGTCGGTGACCACCGAGCCGCAGCGCGCCGGCGGCACGTCGCCACGGTACTGGCCATCCACCACGAGGTATTTCGCGGCGTTGGTCACCACGGTGCCGCTGTCGGTGATGGGGTCGTAGTGGGCGATCGTCTCGATGCCGATCACCTCGAACTGGGCTGCGCCCGGGATGGGCTCGAAGCGTGCGTTGTCGGTCATGTCGGGCCTACTTGGTCGTGTATTCGAGCATCACGGTGACGGTCGCGGTGGCAATGCTGATGCCATCGGTCACCGTGATGCGATAGGTGGCGTTGCGCACCGTGTTGGCGGATATGGTGGCCGAGAACGTCACGGATTCCGGCATGGCATCGACCGTCATGACCTCGCCGGACAGGAGCGCGGCGCTCACGCTCAGCGCGCCACTGCCGCCGGAAATGGTCAGTACGGAAACGCCTGATACGACGTAGAGCGCGGGCGGCCGGCTGCTTCCGGCGTGGTGGTGGTGCGCATAGACAGGCGTCGCCGACAGCGTCAGCGGCTGGTACGCCTGCCAGAACGTGAGCCATGCTCCGGACTGTCGCCGGCGAGCGAACTGCATGTCCACCATCACCCCCTTCTCCCGGCGGCGGACGGTCTTCATCGCAATGCGGGTGCCGCCGCTGGCGCGATGCAGCACCATTCACCACATC
Source organism: Luteimonas sp. (assembly GCA_036515815.1). Classification (GTDB taxonomy): domain Bacteria; phylum Pseudomonadota; class Gammaproteobacteria; order Xanthomonadales; family Xanthomonadaceae; genus Luteimonas. The sequence goes on along the minus strand of DATBUS010000083.1, from coordinate 11,781 downwards.
CACACGTCGCCGTCTTCCGCGGCGTTGCCGGGGTCGTCGGGCCGGATAAAGAATCGGGGCTGCCGGGTCATGGTCGAGCTGTTGGCGTCCTTCCGCAACACGCCGCCGGATTGCACCCTTACCTCGGTCACGCCCCCGACATTGATGTCGTGCCGCACGTCCGAGTTCTGCACTTGCGGCGCAGCCCCCGTGTTGACGCGCGCAACATCGGCCGCGTCCAGCGTGGCGGCCGTGCCCAGCTGCAGCGTGGCGCGCTGCGCCGCGGCGTCGGCGTCATCCAGCAGCGCCCGGCCGGCCGCGGTGATCGACTGCAGCGCGACCGTGTTCGAGGCGCTGAAGTACGGGAAGGTGTTGGCGGTGCCAGCCACGCCGCCCAGCGCCCGGCCGCCAGCGGTCAGCGCGTAGACCGCAAGCGCGCCGGCGCCGGTGGAGTAGATGCCGCGGTTGGCGACGAGCGCCAGCCCGGCCAGCGCAGTGAGGTTGACGTGCTTGCCCTGCGCGTCCTCGATCCCGTAGCCGGCAAGCGTCGCAGGCTTGGCCTCGACCTCTCCCCACTGGATCGGCGGAATCCCGTAGCCGGCCAGCGTGTCCGGCTTGCCTTCGATCGCATCCCACTGCACCACACCGGGGCTGGCGCTGAAGTTGGCGATGGGCACGACGGCGCCGCCGGAGCGGATGAAGATCGTGCGCTCGGGCACGTTGACGGCGATTTCGCCCTCTTCGAGCGCGGCGGCAGGCGGCGCTCCGGACTCGGCGGCGCGCGCCTTGGGCTTGATGACGTGCGCCATGTCAGTAGGTGCCCCCGTCGATGACCCCGCCCGCCTCCTGCAGGTACTGCGGGTGCGGGTCTTGCGCAGCGAGGTGGATCGCCATGAGGCGTTCGGCGGTGCCGATGTCGTCATAGCCGCCGCTGCCGTCATCCGGAAGGTCCGGCACCGGGTTCACCGCGAAGGGCTCCGGCAGCGATCGGTCGCGGCCGGCGACGGCGATCGCGCGCAGCTCGGCGATCGACTCGAAGCCGGTGGCGCGCTTGATCTGCGTGAGGCGCGCTTCGCCGGGCAGCGCGATCATGCGCTCGGTCAGGAGCTGATCGAAGGTGTCCAGCCCGGCCGCGGCCATCACCGCGAGGAATTCATCGCGGCGGCCGTAGACGCGCGCGGACACGAGCGTGGGGTCGAGCCGCTCGTCGGGCTTCGTCTGATACCAGACCACGCCGGCATGCCACGGCTGCGCACGCTCCGCGAAGCGGCGAATCTCGCGGTAGAAGTCCTTTGCCGCGCGGGTGTCGTTGTCGAGTCCCATGGGCGCCCCTTAGATCGTGAGCACTTCGCCGAGCGCGAGTCGCTCGAACCGCTTGGCCATGTTCACGACGCGCTCCACGTCATCGGAGCGCAGGGCGTGCTGGCAGGTCGCGAGCACGGCCATCTGCGCGCAGGTGATGCCGTCGGCGATGCGGTATTTCGGCCCCCGGTCGTCAATGCCGTCGTTCTCGATCACGGCCTCCGGGTTCGCGCGCATGACGCTCGCATCGAACACCAGACGGGCGCCCTTGCGGTCCGCGGCCACGCCGTTCTTCAGTGCGTAGTAGGCGCCGATCGCACCGCGCAGCTCGTCGGGATCGAAGCGCCAGTCGCGCGTGATGCCGTCGATGTTGGTCAGCACCACGCATCCCTTGCGGCGCTCTTCGCGATAGCCGGCGTCGCGGGCGATCACGAGCACGCGCGAGGCGGGATCGTAGGCGCTGAAAATCGTGGTCGCGCCGCCGCCGTAGCCGGCGAAGGTCGCCTGCATCTGGATCATTCGCCCACCTGCCACGTCCCCATGAGGGATTCCGGCGCATAGGTCGGCGCCTCGAACTGGCTGCCGTAGATCGCGTTGACCACGGGGTAGCCCGCGGGGTCCGGAGTGCCGGGGACGCCCTGCCCGTCGTTGACCTGCCCCGGGCGCGGCGCGTCGAACAGCGGTACGGTCGCCTTCAGGGTCATGTCCATGGCCAACATGGTCAGGTTCTTGGCGTCGCCCTGCACCGCCATGGCAGTCACGTCCGGCGTCTCGATCACCACCGGCCAGTCCAGCGACTCGCCGGCGAACAGGAACGGCGCGGAGAATCGGCGACCGCCAACGGAGTCGATGAAGAGCGCCAGCTGCGCGGCGATGCTGCGCGCCGTCGGCTCGTCGGCCGCGGCGATCACCACCTGCGTGCGGATGTCGGCGGCGATGGTGCGCAGCCGGAAGACGCGACCCTTGTCGTCGCCGGGGATCGTCACCCACTCGCGCTCGCCCACCTGCCGCGTGAACTCGCGCCCCGTCGGCGTGTAGTCCTTGGCCATGGCCACGAACATCACCGGCAGCTCGAACGGCTTTGTCGGCGCGCCATCGTCGGGCTTCTCGCGCGCGTAGAGGCTCAGCATGTCCTCCGCGGCATCCACCATGCGCCCGGGCGCCCAGAGGATCGACTTGCCGAGCCCGCGCACCACGAATTCCTCCATCGGGCGCGTCGTCGGCGCGATGTCCTCGTAGAACCGGGCCATGTACTGGCCGAGTCCGGCCTTCACGGGCTCGAACATGGATCAGCCCCGGCTGTAGCGGTTCATGAGCTGCTGCGTCGCGTAGTCCTTCGGCTCCTGCGGCTCGGGCAGCGGCTGCATGCGCGGCAGGGCCGAGTCGAGGAAGAACTCGCGATCGCGCTTCATGCGGCGCAGCGGGTCGCTGCCGATCACCATCGGGCGCACCGGCCCCATGCTGTCGAGCACCACGTTCGCGTCGCGGCCGGCGGCCGCCATCGCGCTCAGGAGCTGCTCGTTTTCCAGCGTGAGGCGCTCGATCACCGCGTTGGTGGCGTTGCGCTCCGCCGCGATGCTGTCCAGCACGGCGGCGAGCATGTGCCCGTTGGCCAGCTCGACCTGCTCGATCGCGTAGACGGAGTCGTAGGTGACCAGCCCGCCCGAGGTGTCGATGCTGTCGAGCGCGGCGCCGCGGTAGCTGTTGCCGAGGAAGTTCGGCTGCGCGACGTAGTCGAAGCCGTAGAACGCGGGCTTCCCCTCGTCAATGGCGGAGCTGAAGCCGCCCACCTTGTTGCCCCAGAGCTTCGCGGCGAGCGCGCCGTCGTCGGTGTCGAGGAATTCGGCGCGGTGCTCGACGTTGCCGTCGTAGTCGGCGCGCAGGTAGGTGGTGACGATCGCGGGCTGCACGACCTTGTACTTGCCCTGCTCGAAGCCGCCCTCGACGGGCGCGAGGCCGTAGCGCACGCGCGGGGCGTGGCCGTAGTAGCCGAGCATGCCGCGCGAGGCGACCGTCTCCTGCGTGGCGGGCGAATTGATCGCGTCGGCGATGGCGCGGATGTTGAAGTTCCGCTTCTGGCCGGTGTGCTGGCGGCCGCGATCCTTCAGGTTGTAGCGAATGACCGGCGTTTCCATGGCGGAAGCTGACCTATTGGTAGCGATGGCGCCATTCTGGTGCCGGCGGACAGTGCCGCCGGCGCCGTTTTTCCTACAGGAGGCCCGCCATGGCCATGACGTGCTTCACGGCGAGATACCAGCTGTAGGGGAAGAAGATCATCGCCACGAACGTGGCCCAGAAGCCCTTGGCGACCACGATCCCGGCAAGGTAGCCGATGATCGCGAACAGCCAGCCGAGGCCGACGTGCGAGACGTTGTTGACGGTGACGGGTGCGCGATCTTCCGCGCGCGATTCGGTCTGGTTCACGAGGTGGCTCCGGTGGTTGACTGTTCGGGGATGACCGCTTCCGCCTCGCACCACGCCTGCACGGGGCCGAAGACGTAGTCGTCGTCGCTGTAGAGCCCGGCCATGTCCAGCATCGGCATGGCCGCGGCCGGCGCAGGATCGGGCGCGCGCTCGGCCTCGCAGCACTCTTCGGGCGCGCAGAACATGCAGGAGTCGTCGCCCTCGCGGCGCAGGTCGCGCAGCGTGAGGGCCACGGCGGCGACAAGGATCGGGCCGACGACCAGCGCGACGGCGAGCCCGGTCACGCCGGCGCTCCGGCGGCGGGCGGCGGGAGCTGCAGCCAGCTCACGCTCGCGATGTTGGCGCCGGGCCGGCGGACGATCAGGCCGGCCTCTTCGAGCTTGCCCAGCTCGCGGAACGCGTCCGCGTCCGTCGTGCCAGCCTTGGCGGCGATGCTGCGCGTCTGGGGGATGCCCGGCAGGGCCTTCAGCGCGGCGAAGATCGAATGGCGCAGCGCGGCGCCGGTGTCGGTGTTGCCCATCATGTCCTCTTGTCGGCGGGCGGCGCAGTGGCCGTTGTGTCGGGCCCCCAGAGTCACTGGCGAGGCCCGGGCCGGCGCGACGGGTTTTCCGGAATCAGGCGAGGGCGCGATCCAGCATGGCGCGCAGCTCGCGCCCCGTGGCGGGCATGCCGATCTTCGTCTCTTCGACCACGCCGCCCTTCAGGATCAGGATCGTGGGCAGGCTGCGGACGTGGTACTGGCGCGCGATGTCGCCGACCTGCTCGCTGTTGACCTTCACGAACGTCATGCGGCCGGTGTACTCGGGCTCGATCGCTTCCAGCATCGGCAGCACGACCTTGCACGGGCCGCACCAGTCGGCATAGAAGTCCACCAGCACCGGCAGCTCGGACGTGAGCACTTCGGTGTTGAACTGCAGGGCGGATTCGATCGACTTCATGGCGTGCTCGTTAGGGGAATGGAGCCGTCTGTTCCGGCTGTCACAGGGCTGCTTGTCGCGCGGCTGCTACGGAGGGCCTGAACGCCGTCTATTACTGGTGCCGCCTTCAGTCCGAGCCCTTGGGCTATCTACTCGGCAAGTCCTCTCCCGCGGATGGGCGCCTGACTCAATTTGTTGCCGGTCTTCCCCGGCTGCCAGCGCGAGTCCCACGCGCCCCGTCATCGTCGTGCAGATTTCTCTTGTGGGCCGACGGTTACACGCCCTCGCGTTTACGCATCGCGCTTGCGGCTGGTCATCCTCCGGATTTGATTCCCCTGCAGTCACCCAGCATTTCCGCCCGGAATTCTTGAATTCGGGGCCCCGTAGCGCCGGGACAACGCGGACTCTTTTCGGTGATGAGGCTTTGTCGTTACCTCACGCTCTCTTAGGCTGCGAGACGCAGCTTGGGAGCGAACTCTTCATCGTTGGCAGATGATTGTTTTGCGCTCGTGCTGCATGGCGAGTCGCCTTTCCAGCTGTCCACGTTGACTACTGTGCCCGTCGAAGCCTGTGCAGCCCCATGACGATGCGCCCTCTACTCACTCGGCATAGACCGGAACCCAATCCGATTTACCGCGCGGTGCTTCGGTTGCCCTTCTCCGTTTTCAAGGGCGCATCGTGGTGGAGCTGGCGGGAATCGAACCCGCGTCCGAACACCATCCTCTTCGCTTCATACAGCCATAGCGGTGCGGTCGAAGATCGGCACGTCTGCCGTCTGACCGTGAGGACGCCCCGGACAGACAACCTCGCGCGTCATGCGCTGTTCTGGACGAGCCAACCGCACCGCTATGGCCCCTGCGCTTACCCGGCAGGGTTGGGCCGAAACACCAGCGCCAACGACGACAACCTACGCCTCGGGAATTTGCCCGGAGCCGATCCCCGGTACGGCACCCTTGCGATTTTTCGTCCGCAAGTCAGGACGCCCTTTCCACCACCCAGTGGAGCTGATCGGCGGGCCGGAGTTGAACCGGCACCTGCAGGGCCTCTGCGGCGTACCTGCTGTTCTTGCGTTGAACTACCGCCGTGATGGTGAAGTGTCGGATACCTGCGGGTAGCCGTCAAGGGGTTTCGGATACCTGCGGGTCTATTTCAGCTCACGCGAAAGAGCCCCGCTCGGCGTGCCGGTATTATCCCGCCGCCGGCGACAAGTCGAATCACGTCCATCACGCACCTCCATCCGTTGGCAGTCCGTACTTCTGCGATGCCGCGGTGTCTCGCTTACGAGTCGCCGGCGGGCTCCGAATCGTCCGACAGCAGCTGCATGGCCTTGCGCGGGTCCGCGGCGAGCACGGCGCCCAGCTGCTGCACGCTTTCCAGCCCCAGCCGGCCAACGACATCCGTCACCATCGCGTCGATTTCGATCTTCGACTCGGTCACGAGCTGTTCCTTGAACTCGCGCAACGTCTCCGCGGCGTAGTTGTGGTTGGCTTCGAGGTGCTGGGTCATGCGGCCCACGGCTTCGAGGATCGCGGCGCGCTTCTTCGCCGGCAGCCCCTCGACCAGTCCGTCGATCACGGCCGAATGCTTGGCGATGTTGCGCAGCTTTTCGGCGTGGATTTCATCGACACGGCCATCCATGCGCTCCGCGGCCTTCTCCGCCTCGGCGATGTGCGGGCAGAACACCATGCCGTCCCGGTTCCCGTAGTGGCGCAGCGTGCAGGGCGTTCCGCTGCCCATGTTCATCCGGGAGACGAACGCGACCCACTGCGCCTCGCTCAGCCAGACCTCGGCATAGGTCTTGCCGCTGCCGTGGATGCGCTCGCTGTAGCCGTCGCGGTGCATGCTGGCCTCGGTGATTTCGATCTTCACGAAACCGCTGTGGCCGACGTTGCTGCCGAACAGGTTGGCTTGTCCGCTGATGCGGTGCGCGCCGATCGTGGCGAACGCGGGGTGCGTGTGCTTTTCGCCACCATAGCCGTCCGGGGTCACGGTCGCGGCCTCGGTGCGGCGCCACGGCGCGTCTTCGCCGGCGGCGCCGCCCATTCCTGCGGGATTCTTGCGGGTCATGCGGAAATTCCTTCGATGGCGTTGAGGGCGGCGGCGCGACGGGTCTTCGCCTCGCGAACGCGGATCACGGCGGGGTGGCCGTGCTGCAGCGGGTTCACGCGCCACTGGCCTTTCTCGCGCTTGGCCTCGCACAGTGCGTCCTGCGCGGCGTCCAGCTCGCGGTCGGCGGCGACCAGTTCGGCGACGGCGTCGCGGGCGGCGACGTACTCCGCCAGTTCCTTGGGCGCGGTGTCGAAGGTCAGGCGGCTCAGCATGGCGCTGATTGCGTCGATAGGGGCGCTCACGAGGCACCGCCCACGACTGCGGCAATGGCGGCCAGTCGGCGCTCAGCGCGCTCCCGGTTCTGCTGCGCCTCGATTTCCATCTCGCGCGCCATGAAGTCGGCGCTGGCGCGCTGCACGGCCCAGCCCTCGTCCATGGTGTCCACGATGAACGCGATGGTGGACAGGTCGATGCGCTTCTCTTCGCCGTCGCGGTCGCGGACGGTGGCGCGGGAGCCGGCCACCTTCACGACGGTCACCGGGCGCGATGCGATGCCGTGGATCATGATGCTGCGGCGGCACACGATCATGCCGGGCTCGATGGGCTGGTTGGCGTAGGGGACGATCACAGGGTGAAGCTCCGGCCGTCGTCGGCCATGTGGATGGGGATGCCTGCGTCCTGCAGGGCTTCGGCGTACTGCTGCACCAGCTCGCGCGCCCGCTCCGGGGTCTGCTTCGACCAGCGGCCGACGCGATCGCTCACTTGGATCGTGCCGTTGTCCAGCTGCTCGACGTGGGCGCCGGCGCTCCAATCGCCCCAGCCGCGGACCATGCCGCTCGCGTTCCACTTGGCGATGCGGTGGCCGGCCTTGCGCAGCTTCGCGGACACGGCGGCCGCGCGCATCGGCGGCAGCTCGTTGAGTTCGCGCACCGACTCCCAGCGCACTTCGGACTTCATGCCGGGCTCGACGCGCCAATCCTGCTGCTCGCGGTCCCAGATGCCGCGGCCTTCCACGATCTTGGGCTCGTAGGCGCCGGTGTAACGGTTGTGGCGCTTGTAGAACGGGTGATGCACGGTCGTGGCGCGCAGCTCGTAGCGAAAGGCGGGCGCGCTCACAGGGCGCCTTCCAGATTGGCCATCAGGTGTCCGTGGGCGCAATAGCCGGGCTTGAAGCGGCCGACATCGCGGCCGTCAACCGTGGCAAAGCACGTCCAGACGCCCCACACCTCGTGCCATTCGAGCTTGGCGCCAGCAGCTTCGGCGGCGATCTTCCACTCGTCGTACTTGTTCGCCCCGACGTAGTGGTGCGCGTCGGCGGGCAGGTTGTAGGTCACATCCTCGTGCAGGCCGCTGCTCTTGCGGCCGTGGAGCGCGTGCGCGGGAATCTCGGCGGTCTGGTTCATTTCGGTCCCCTTGTGAAGGCTGGATGCCTTGGACGATTGAATCTTACGGGCGCAATTCCGACCCTGTCAATACCTCTGGGTAAACTTTCTATGGGGTGCGATCCCGCGCCTCCACCAGCGCCCGGGCGATGCACCCCGTGGCCGACTCCGCGTAGCCGTTGGCCAGCAGCCGCGTGAGCGCGTCCGCAGCCTCGGGCGGGATGATGGCGCCGGGTAGGCGCCGGCCGCCGCGCTCGACCGCGCGTGCCTCGCTGGCGCGGACCTGTTCGGATGCACTCTTGGGGTTCACTCTTCCTCTCCATTCGCGCCGTGGCGGAGCCCGGCAGCGCTTCGATTCATTGGGTCATGGTCTGGCGCCTCGCCGCGCTCGAATCGGCGCATCTGGCTCAGCTTGTTCTGCAGTGCGCGGTGGTCGCTCGGTGACACGGGCGCGATGAACGTCGCCCGCCGGCCGTCGCTGGTCCTGCATAAGAGCTTCAGGTGGCGGCCGCGCTTCACGCCCTCGACCGCCAGCCCGGCCTGCTCCGCAAGCTCGATGTATCGCTTCGCCCTGTCAGGCATCTGCACCCTTCCCTGCGGCGTCGCCGGTTTTCTTGGCGACCTCTTCGATGTCCTGAACATACCGCACCCGTCCGCCTTTCCGCGTCTCCATGATCGTCAGGCCGATGCCGCCACTCGCCTCCGGGAACGTGACCTGCACCTTGGCCCACTTCCCATCCCAGCCCAGCAGCATGCGGGCGCCGTGGCGCTGCAGCAGCGCGTCCAGCTCGGTGCGGAATTCCAGCGCGCGGTGCGCCACGTCGAATTTCGTCGCGGCGTCGCCGGGCACGCGCGGGCCCGGCTTCGCGTTCGGTTTACCGGCCATCGCGCTTGACCTCGCACAGCGGCCGGCCGTCTTCGCCCGGACACGTCGCGCCGTCGCTGCCTGCCGGATCGCACGCGCACCCGGCCGCCTTCGATTTCTTGCCGAAGATCGCGTCCCAGCCGCGCGCGTAGGCGCCGTCTTCCGCCTCGGGCCTGCGCCCGGAACCCTTGCCGCCGTGTGTTGCTCCGTTCATGTCCCTTCCTCTTCCTCGTGGCCGCCCACTTTCTCGTCGGGGTCGAATCCGAAGCGGCGGCACAGTGCGATTGACGATTGCGACCCCAGCCCGGTGGCGTCCATGACGTGGGACCAGCGGTATTGGTTCTTGGCGCTCAGGCGCCCGGCGTTTGCGACGACGCCCCACAGAATCTTGTCGTCGCCGGCGAGTGCGGGCACCTCGACAGCGACCGGCAGAGCTGGCGCCGGCGCCGGCGTCGGCGCGGTCGCCTTGCAGCTCTTGGAACAGAACTTGCCCCAGCCACGCGCCACGTCGGCGGCGCGGGCGAGGAAGACCTTGCCGCAGCGCTCGCAGTCGCGTCCGGTCATGGCGCCGCGCGGCGGTGCCTTCGGCCCGGGGCGCGCCATCACGGCGCTGAACGGGTCCGTTGCCGCGTTCGGATAGGGCGGCGAGTAGTCACCCATGGCCGCACCTCCGGCACCGCCACGAGGCCGTCGCTGCGATCAGGGTCCAGCCGCCGATCAGGGCCGCCCACGCTGGGGCGCCGACGTGCTTGGCGACGGCGTAGCCGAAGACGAACACGACCACCTTCCCGATCACCTCAACGACCATCATCCGGTCCTCCGCAGCATGCGCTGCTGCGCGAGCACCATGGCGCCCACCAGCTTCAGGCGGCAGCCGTCGGGCCCGAGCTGCAACACGTCCAGCGTGTTGTCGCCCTCGCCCACCAGCACCACGACCGCGGCGGATGCCGCCAGTTCGCCGGCTTCCACCTGCGCGGCGACCCTGCGCAGCATGTGCGGCACGTTGTCGAGGCTCGGCTTGGCGCCCAGCTCCACGATTTCAGCCGCCATTGCGCGCCTCCGCGATCCGGGCGTCGTGCTGCGCCTTCGCCGCGCGCCGTGCGAGCTTGGCCTGCCGCTTCGCCTGCCGCGCGGACAGGTTCTCGGGCGTGCGCGACTCGTAATCGGTCTGCAGCACGCGCGAGCGCTTCTGCGCGGGCGCGGCCGTGCCACCGATGCCAGCGAGCGCGAGCATCATGGCCGTGGCCACCATCGCCCTGCTGCGACCGGGCATCATGCCGACGGCCCCTGCTTGGCGTCGGCCAGCGCGAAGACGATGCCGCGGCAGTAGGGCTCGTCGCCTTCCATCACCTCGAACGTCGCGTGCGGGATCGTGGTGCGGTACGTCCACGAGTAGCCCTCGGAGTCCCACAGCGCCTCGATCGACGCGGCGCCCGGTTGGCGCGCGAAGTAGTCGCGCAGCTCGTCGTCGTCTTCGATCTGCTCGCGCGCCGGCAGCAGACCCTTGGCGTCCACCAGCGCGACGGTGCCGTTGTAGGCGCCCTGCTCGTCGTAGATCGCGCCCTCGAACTCGATCAGGTCGTCGCTGGCGCCGTAGACCACGACCAGACCGTGCGCCTTCGCGGTGACGGCCTGCTCCGGGGTCAAGCGGAACGGGTACTGCGCGCCGGCCAGCGTGGCGGCGAATTCTGCTGCTTGCATTGCCTTGTCTCCTATCAGGGATTGCGGGACCACGGGCGCGGCCTCGCGAGGAACATGAATCCGTGGTGATTCCACTCGACGCTCAGCGCTTCCCAGCCGCCCGGCCACGGGTCGAGCCCCATGGCGATGCGGTCGGGCTCGGACAGGCGCGTCCACTGGATCGACAGCGGGCCGAGCTTCACGGCGCCACCGCCGCGGCGAGCACGCGATCGGCGACTGCGGGCGACAGCTGGCCGCCTCGCACGCAGGTGTAGTCGCGGCAGACCGCCGGGCGCGTGGCGTAGATCGCGCAGCGGAACCCACCGGCGTCGGCCGTCAGGTGCTTGCAGGCGACCGCCTCACCATCGACCACGGCCGAACAGCAGGCGCCGCAGCGCATGCACAGCGCGGGCGTCACCTCGATCGGTGTCATTCAGCACCGCCGATCGACTGCGGGCAGGCCGGGAGCCGGGGGTCGCGCTCCCACGCGGCGACCATGGCGGCGTAGCGCGCGTCGATCGCCACGTCGGTCATGTGCTGGAACATGCGCAGCTCTTCGCGCATGGCCGGGGTCGGCGTGCGCGGCAGCCGGACGGTGTCGGCCACCGGCGCGGTCTGCGCCTGCGCGGCCTCCCACGCCTTGTGCAGCAGGCGCGACTGCTCGGACAGGTGGTTGCCGTCCTTCGCCCGGCCCCACGCGCGGATGACGTGCGGCTGCGCGGCCTGCCAGAACTCCCGGCAGGCTACCTGCGATGGCGTCTCGGGCGGAGCGTCCTTGTGACTCACGACGGGACGCCTTCGACGGCGGCGATCGCCGCCATCATCGACTGCGCGGCGGCGCGCGCCCTACCGAGGGCTTCGGCAACGGCCGCGGCCGGATCGGCGCCTTCGGCGAGGAACTGCCGGCCGCCGAGGTTCGCACTGACCCAGAAGTCGCCAGCGCCTCTCGGATTCACGGTGATGCAGCCGTCCTCGTGGAACGCCAAGCCTTCACCGAGCTGGACGGCGTAGTGCCAGCCGAGGTTTTCCCAGACCTTCGGCTTCCACGCCGGCCCGAGCTTCGCTGCGAGCGCGGCAGCCTGCTCGGTCGCGGCGTCGAACGCTGCGCGCTTGCAGCGCATGCCGCAGCCCGGGGAACAGTAGATTTCACCGGCCAGCACGGGCTTCCAGCGCAGGTCGCCGG
>DATBUS010000082.1:0-34746 GCA_036515815.1 Luteimonas sp. | reverse complement strand
GGGGCCGCCAGCGCCTGCGCCAGAGTCTGGCGCACCGCGTCGCCACCCGCTTCGTCGATGCGCCATGGGGACAGCGCCAGCGTGCGTGCGCCGAGCGCGGCGGCGGCGCGGCGCACGCCGGCGTGCCCGCCGACCGGGCGCAACGAGATCACGTAGCATCCGGACAGCGGCCCGGGAGAGTCATGCGCAGGCATCGCGCCAGCTTGGTGTGTCGCGCTCCCACCCGCAAGGCATCCACGAAGAGGACCCGGAACCCGCCGCATGCACCTGGACGATGAACTCCGCGCGCTGGACGCGCACTACCGCTCGATGCCGCCGGTGGCGGCCATGGGCGTCGCCATCGCCGGCTGCAACGGCGACTCGCTGACGCTGCAGGCGCCGCTGGCGCGCAACGTCAACGACAAGCAGTGCGCCTTTGGCGGCAGCCTGGTCTCGCTGATGACCCTGGCCGGCTGGGGCCTGGTGACGCTGCGCTGCCGGCACCTCGGCATCGAGGCGGATGTCTACGTCGCCGACAGCGAGGTGCGCTACCTCGCACCGCTGTATGCCGACCTGGAGGCGACGGCGGCGCTTGCCGACGGCACGGGCTGGGCGCCCTTCGACGAGTCCCTGCGCAGCCGCGGCCGCGCCCGCGTGCGCCTGGCCGCCAGCGTGTCCCTGCCCGATGGTGGCGTCGCCACCACCCTGCGCGCGGGCTACGCCGCGATCGCCAGGGGTTAGGATGGCCACCGCCATCCACGGGGAGCCCGCCATGCGATCGATGCCTGTCCGCCATGTCCTGGCACTGCTTGCGCTGCTCGCCAGCGCAGTGCTGTTGCCCGGTTGCGCAAGCACCGGCAAGGGCGAGGCGCTGCAGCGCGCGCAGTACGCCTGGTCGGCGGCGATCCGCTGGGGCGACTTCGAGGGCGCCTGGAACCTGGTCGACCCGGCATACCGCGAGCAGCATCCGCTCAGCGACGTCCAGCTGGAGCGCTACAACCATGTCCAGGTCTCGCATTACCGCGAGCTCGGCGTGCAGCCGACGACCGAGGGCAGCGCCGGGCGCGACATCGACATCGGCGTGATCAACCGCCACACCATGGCCGAGCGGGGCCTGCGTTACCGGGAGTCGTGGCGTTGGGACCAGGACGCCGGCACCTGGTGGAACACCGCGGGGCTGCCCGACTTCTGGAGCGGCGAGTAGCCGCGGCGCGGCTTTGCGCCGCTGGCGGCACTGGGCCACAATCGCGGCCCGCCGCCGGATCGCCGACCAACGTGAATCTCGAAGAACTGTGGGCCTTCCTCGGCCGTAACCCCATGCTGTCGCTGGCCCTTGCCGGCCTGACGCTTGCGCTCGTCTACACCGAGCTGATGCGCATGTTCCGCGGCTTCAAGGGTCTCGGCCCTGCCCAGGTCACTGCGCTGGTGAACCGCGAGGACGCACTTGTGGTCGATCTGCGCCCGTCCGCGGAGTTCGAGAAAGGGCACATCCCCGGCTCGAAGAATGTCCAGATGGCCCAGTTCGATCCCGAGAACAAGGCCCTGGCCGGCGCGAAGTCGCTGCCGGTGGTGGCCGTGTGCCGGACCGGGATGACGGCGGTCGATGCTGCCAAGCGCCTGCGCAAGGCCGGGTTCGAGAAGGTCTACCTGCTCGAAGGCGGCATTGATGCCTGGCAGCGGGCCGACCTGCCGCTGGCGAAGGGGCGCGGCAAGTAGTCCGCGGCCCCGTGCGATAATCCCCCTCTTACCGAATTCCGCTGGAGCAACACGAGATGTCCGACCAGGAAGCCACCAACGCCAATGGCGCCGCCGGTACGCAGCAGCCCAACGGCCCGCAGTTCACCGTCGAGAAGATCTACGTCAAGGACGTATCCTTCGAGGCCCCGAAGACCCCGCAGGCCTTTGGCGAGCAGGGCCAGCCGCAGCTGCAGATGAACCTCAACCAGCGCGTGACCCGCATCGCGGAGTCGACCTTCGAGGTGGTGCTGGGCATCAACCTCACCTGCAAGCTGGCCGAAGACAAGACCGTCTACCTGGTGGAAGTGCAGCAGGCGGGCCTGTTCAACCTTTCCGGCTTCGACGACCAGTCGCTCGACGCGATGCTCGGCACCCACTGCCCGACCATCCTGTACCCGTACGCGCGCCAGATCGTCGGCGACCTGATCCAGGCGGGCGGCTTCGCGCCGTTCCTGCTCCAGCCGATCAACTTCGAGGCGCTGTACGCGGAAGGCATCCGCCAGCGCGGGCAGCAGCAGGCCGCGCAGGGCATCGACCTGGCCGGCGGCGAGACCAGCGGCAACGCCTGAGTGTCCGTGGAACCTTCCATCGCGCCGCCGCGCAAGCCGGCGGTCGCGGTGCTCGGCGCGGGTTCGTGGGGCACGGCGCTCGCGGCGCTGATCGCGCGGCATGAACATCCCACGCTGCTGTGGGGCCGCGACGAGGCCGTCGCGGCTTCGGTGAATGCCGGCCGGGGGAACCCGCGCTACCTGCCCGACATCGACCTGCCGCCTGCGCTGCGGGCGACGACCGACCTCGCCGAAGCCCTGTCCGGTGCCGACCTGGTGCTGGTGGTCGTGCCTTCGCACGCGTTCGCCGACACCCTGCGCGCACTCGCGCCGCTGCGTCCGGCCCACGCCGGCGTGGCCTGGGCGACCAAGGGCTTCGAGCCCGGATCGGGCCGCTTCCTGCACGAGGTGGCGGGCGAGGTGCTGGGCGGCGACGTGCCGCTGGCGGTGGTCACCGGCCCGTCGTTCGCGAAGGAAGTGGCTGCCGGCATGCCGACCGCGGTCACCGTGCATGGCGACGACGAGGACTTTGCCCAGTCGGTGGCCGATGTGCTGCACGGGCCGGCCTTCCGCGCCTACACCGGCAGCGACATGCGCGGTGCCGAGCTGGGCGGCGCGATGAAGAACGTGCTGGCGGTGGCGACCGGCGTGGCCGACGGCATGGGGCTGGGCCTCAATGCCCGCGCCGGGTTGATCACGCGCGGCCTCAACGAGATGCTGCGGCTCAATATCGCCATTGGCGGGCGGCCGGAAACGCTCATGGGCCTGGCCGGGCTGGGCGACCTGGTGCTGACCTGCACCGGCGACCTGTCGCGCAACCGCCGCCTGGGCCTCGCCCTGGGACGCGGCCAGAGCCTGGACGACGCGGTGCGTGCGATCGGCCAGGTGGTGGAGTCCGTGCAGACCGCCGACGAGGTGATGCGCCAGGCCGACGCCCATGGCGTGGAGCTGCCGATCTCGAGCAATGTCCGCGACGTGCTCCATGGCGACATCACCCCCGCCGAGGGCCTGGCCCGCCTGCTGGCGCGCGAGCAGAAGGCCGAATACGCCGGCAAGCTGATCGACTGAGCCGCGCTGCCGGCATGAAAAAACCCCGGCCTTGCGGCCGGGGTCGTGTCGCGGAGCGGGGAGAGAGGTCGCCCCGCGACCGGGAGTTACCCGTCTTACCAGGTGAAGCGCGGGCCGATGAACCACTCGGTCACGTCGCCGTTGAACTTGACGTCGCCATTGAGGCCCCAGTTGGGGTTGAAGGCGATGTTGGCGCCCAGGCGGCCATAGAAGTCGCCGTCGATGCCGGCGTCGTAATCCTCGTAGCCGACCAGCGCATAGCCGTCGAAGTTGCGCGCCAGGAGGCCACGCACGCCGACCTCGGTGCTCCAGCCGTCGAAGTCCAGGTCGCGGCCCAGCACGGTGCCGGCGTCCAGCTTCTGGTAGGCGACGCGCGCCAGCAGGTCGGTGCGCGGGGCGATCTCGAGGTTGTAGCCGACGCCGATGCGGTAGTCGTCGATGTCGAGGTTGCTGTTGTCGATCTCCTGGCTGCCGAAGCCGCCGAAGACGTGGAAGTTGGGGTGGAACGCGACCGAGCCGTTGACGTCGTAGCCGTCGGCATCGAGATCGCCGCTGGACGCCTGGTAACCGGCCTGCAGGTAGTTGTAGGTGACGCCTTCGGCGGCATTGGCGGCGAACGGCATCGATGCCGCCAGCGCAAGGGCGATCAGGGAACGCTTCATCGGGGGGAGGCCTCTGTGTTTTTGCTTTTAAGGAGAGGACCGGCCACGGGGGCAGGGGAGGGGAGAGAACCGATCGGGGAAATCGGATACCCGCCGTGGCCGGTGGACGCATTCTCCCAGCGTGAAGACAACGCCACCTGAATATTGAACCCGCGGGTGCAGGAACTTTCCGCGATTCTGTGTATCGGCGGCGGAACGGTTTGCCGCGGAAGCCTTAGTCGGCACCGTCGAAGCCCATCTGCCGCCACGCCTCGTAGGCCACCACGGCGACCGCATTCGACAGGTTGAGGCTCCGGTTGCCCGGGCGCATCGGCAGCGCCAGGCGCTGCCCGCCGGGAATCCGGCCGAGCACCGCATCCGGCAGGCCGGAGGTCTCGCAGCCGAACAGGAAGGCATCGCCTGCCTGGTAGCGGGGGCTGTCATAACGCACCTCCCCGCGCGCGCTGAGCGCGAACAGCCGACGCGGCCCGATGGCGGCGAGCGCGGCGTCCAGGTCGTCATGGACCTGCACGCGGGCGTACTCGTGGTAGTCGAGTCCTGCGCGCCGCAATTGCCGGTCCTCCATGTCGAAGCCCAGCGGCCGCACCAGGTGCAGGCGTGCCCCGGTGTTGGCGCACAGGCGGATCGCGTTGCCCGTGTTGGGCGGGATCTCGGGCTGGTGGAGGATGATGTCGATCATCGCGGAATCGGGCTGGGACCGGCGGGCCGGCAGCATACCCGCCCCGCGCGCCTCACCAGGGCAGCGTGTCCCCGCGCCAGTCCAGGAAGCGCCCGCCGTCGTCCGGCCCCAGGCCCTCGATGACCGCGAGCAGGCCCGCAGCCGACTCCCCGGGGGTTTCCGTGGCCTGCTCGCCACCCATGTCGGTCCGGACCCAGCCGGGATGCAGGGCCACCACGATGATGCCGCGGTCGGCCAGGGCGTGGGCCAGCAGCACGGTCGCCATGTTCTGGGCGGCCTTGCTCATGTTGTAGCTCGGCGTACCGAACCGGGTGCACCCCGCGATCGAGCCGAGCTGCGAGGACAGGTTGGCCACCGTGCCGCCATCGGCCAGCAGCGGTGCCAGCGCCTGCGCCAGCAGCAACGGCCCCATCGCGTTGACGCGGAAGCTGTGCTCGAGGTGGTCCTCGCCCAGCTGGCCGAAGCGCTCGCCGGAATGCAGTACGCCGGCATTGTTCACCAGCAGGTCGATGCGGCTGCCTTCGCCCAGGACCAGCGGAAGCTCGGCCGCGAATGCGGCGCGCGAGCGCGCCGCGGCCACGTCGAGCGGCAGCACGTGCAATCTCCCCGGGTGCTCGCCGACGAGCCCGTTCAGCGCGGTGGCGCGGCCGGGCTCGCGGCAGGCTGCAATCACATGATCACCGCGATCCAGCAGGCGGCGGACCAGTTCCAGTCCCAGGCCGCGGTTGGCGCCGGTGATGACGGAGGTTCGGAGGCCAGTGTCCATGCGCGCAGGATGCACCAGGCGCGGTGGCGGCGCCGTGGCGACCGGGACCTATGGCCCGCCCGTGCCCCTGGCCCGGGGACTACCATGGCCGCTCGCTCCAGCAGGGAAGACCCGATGTCGAACTCCACCGCCCAGCCGCGCCGCGGCGCCCTCCTCGCCGTCGCGCTGGCCGCCGCACTTGGCACCCTCGCGACCCAGGCCTGGGCCGCATCGCCGCCGGCAGCCACCGGCGCGGGGATCGACATTCCCTTCGAGCAGTTCACCCTGCCCAACGGCCTGCGCGTGGTGGTGCACACCGACCGCAAGGCGCCGATCGTGGCGGTGAACCTCTGGTACCACGTCGGCAGCAAGGACGAGCCCCAGGGTCGCAGCGGCTTCGCGCACCTGTTCGAGCACCTGATGTTCCAGGCCTCCGAGAACCATGACGGCGAGTACTTCGCGCCCTTCAAGCAGGTCGGCGTGACCGACCAGAACGGCACCACCAACACCGACCGCACCAACTACTTCCAGAACGTGCCCACCACCGCGCTCGACACCGCGCTGTGGATGGAGTCCGACCGCATGGGCCACCTGCTGGGCGCGGTCGACCAGGCGGCGCTGGACGAGCAGCGCGGCGTGGTCCAGAACGAGAAGCGCCAGGGCGAGAACCAGCCCTATGGCCAGGCCTGGACGCGCCTGATGCAGGCGCTGTATCCGCAGGACCACCCCTACCACCACACCGTGATCGGCTCGATGAACGACCTCGACGCCGCCGCGCTCGAGGACGTGCATGCCTGGTTCCGGGCCTGGTACGGCCCGAACAACGCGGTGCTGGTGCTGGCCGGCGACATCGACCTGGCGACGGCGAAGGACCGGGTGGCGAAGTACTTCGGCCACATCCCCGCCGGTCCGGACATGGCGCAGCCCGCGGTGGACGTGGCGCGCCGCCCGGCGTCGACCCGCGAGACGATGGAAGACAAGGTGCCGCAGCCGCGGATCTACCGCGTCTGGAACGTGGCCGAAGTCGGCAACCCCGACCTCGACCGCCTGCAGCTGCTTGCCCACGTGCTCGGCGGCAGCCGCTCCTCGCGCCTGGACGCGCGCCTGCTGCACCGGGACAAGCTGGTCGACAGCATCAGCGCCGGCGCCTATGGCAAGCAGCTCGGCTCCAACTTCATGGTGATCGCCAACGTGAAGCAGGGCGTCGACCCGGCGAAGGTGGAAGCCGCGATCGACGAGGAGATCGAGCGGCTGCTGGCCGAAGGCCCCACCGCCGACGAGCTCGAGCGCGCCCGCGCCATGTTCCGCGCCGGCTTCGTCCGCGGCATCGAGCGTATCGGCGGTTTCGGTGGCAAGGCCGATGCGCTGGCCGAGTGCGCGGTCTATGCCGACGATCCGGGCTGCTTCCGCGAGTCACTGCGCATCATCGACACCGCCACCGCCGCCGAACTGCAGGCGGCCGGCCGCGAATGGCTGGGCAAGGGCGAGCACACCCTGGTGGTGGTCCCGGGCGAGCGCACCCCGCTGGCCGAGGCGCCGGCTGGCGTGCCGCAGCCGTGGCAGCTCCCGGAGGTGGACGACCGCTACAGCACGCTGCCGGCCGCGGTCGACCGCTCGGCCGGCGTGCCGATGCCGGAGGACTTCCCGGAGCTGAAGTTCCCCGCGGTGGAGCGCGCCACGCTGTCCAATGGCAGCACCGTCGTGCTGGCCCGCCGCAGCGGCGTGCCGGTGGTCCAGCTCAACTACCAGTTCCCGGGTGCCGGCTACAGCGCCGACGCCGAGGGAGCGATGGGCACGGCCAGCTTCGCCATGGGCATGCTGGGCGAGGGCGCCGCCGGTGCCGGTCCGCTGGAATTCGCGCGTCGGGCCGAAGCGCTCGGCGCGCAGGTGGGTGCCGGGGCCGCACTGGATGCCGGCACCGCCTGGCTTTCGGCGCTGAGCGACCGGCTGGACGAGTCGGTGGCGCTGTTTGCCGACATGCTGCGCCGCCCCGACTTCGACCCCGCCGAGATCGAGCGCGTGCGCGCCACCTGGATCGCCAACATCGCCCAGGAAAAGGCCCGGCCGCAGACCGCCGCGCTGCGCGTGCTGCCGCCGCTGCTGTACGGCGAAGGCCATCCCTACGCCATGCCGTTCACCGGCAGCGGCACCGAGGACGCGATCGCCGCGCTCGGCCGCGACGACCTGCTCGCCTTCCACCGCGCGAACGTGCGGCCCGAGGGCGCCACGCTGGTCGTGGTCGGCGACACCACCCTGGCGCAGATCGTGCCGCTGCTCGAAAAGCACCTCGGCGACTGGCGCGGCGAAGGCGAGCCGCCGGCCGCGATGGCCGCGATCCCCGAGGTGCCGCGCCCGCAGCAGCCGCGTGTGTTCCTGATCGACCAGCCGGGCGCGGTACAGGCCAATATCTACGCCGGCCTGCTGGTGCCGTCCTCCACCGATGACGGCGCGGTGCGCTTCGACATCGCCAACGGCGTGCTCGGCGGCGACTTCACCGCGCGGCTCAACATGAACCTGCGCGAGGACAAGCACTGGTCCTACGGTGCGCGCAGCGGCGCCTCCGGTGCCCTCGGCCAGCGGCCCTGGCTGGCCTCGGCCCCGGTGCAGATCGACCGGACCGCGGATGCCATGGTCGAGATCCAGCGCGAGATCGCCGCCTTCGCCAGCGGTGCCGAACCGCCCTCGCAGGAGGAAGTGGCGCGGATCCGCGCGATCAATACGCTGAGCCTCCCGGGCGCCTACGAGACCGCGGCTTCGGTGGCCTCCACCATCGCCGGCAACGTGCTGTACGGCCGACCCGACGACTACGTGGTGCGCCGCAAGGCGGAGATCGAATCGATGACGCCCGCCGAGGTCGCGGAAGCGGCGAAGGCGGTCGATCCGGATGCCCTCACCTGGGTGGTGGTCGGCGACCTGTCGCAGATCGAGGCACCGGTGCGCGCGCTCGATCTGGGCGAGGTGACCGTGCTGGACGCCGACGGCCAGCCGGTCAAACGCTGACGCCCGGGCTCACGCGTCTGGCGCCTGTAGGAGCGGCTATAGCCGCGATGACGCCTCGCTCCGCCCGGGTTCTTCCGCCATCGCGGCTGTAGCCGCTCCTACAGGGCGGCAGGCACAATCCCCCGTTCACCCTGGAGCAATCCCGATGCGCAAACTGCTGCTGGTTCCCATCCTGGCCACCCTGTCCGCCTGCACCTGGGTGCACATGGCCCCGGGGGCCTCGTCGGTGCGGGTGGCGGCCTCGCCGCCCGCGGGTTGCGAGAAGCGCGGCGAGGTCGAGGTGGCGGTCAAGCACAGCATCGCCTTCATCGACCGCAACCCGCTGCGCGTGCGCGAGGAGCTGGAGACCCTGGCCCGCAACGAGGCGCCCGGTCTCCAGGCCGACACCATCCACCCGCTGTCCGACCCGATCCGGGGCGTCCAGCGCTGGGCCGCCTGGCGCTGCGGCCGCTAGCCGGGGAGCCCGCCCGGGCGCCCGCATGAACGCTTCCCGGTGCCTGCAAGTGCGCCGGGGGGCGGAAGCCGGTAATCTAGGAAATCTTTGTTCCTGCATCCTGGCGGCTCGCCCATGTTGTTCCAGCACGTAGCCATCGCCGGCCTCGCCCACATCGACGCGCCGCGCCGGTTGTCCTCGGACGAGATCAACGCCCGGCTCAAGCCCACGCTCGATCGCCTGGGCATCAAGGCCGACGTCCTCAAGGACATCGCCGGGATCCATGCCCGCCGGCTCTGGGACGGCGACGTCCAGGCCTCCGACGCGGCCACGCTCGCAGGCGTGAAGGCCCTGGCCGACGCCGGCATCGACCCGGACAAGGTCGGGCTCCTGGTCAATACCTCGGTCAGCCGCGACTACCTCGAGCCGTCCACGGCCTCGATCGTCAGCGGCAACCTGGGCCTGCCCGACACCTGCCAGAACTTCGACGTGGCCAACGCCTGCCTGGCCTTCATCAACGGCATGGACATCGCCAGCCGCATGATCGAGCGCGGCGAGATCGACTACGCCCTGGTGGTGGACGGCGAGACCGCCGACCTGGCCTACGAGAAGACCATCGAGCGCATGACCCGCGCCGATGCCACCGACGAGGACTTCCGCAACGAGCTGGCCACGCTGACCCTGGGGTCGGGCGCTGCTGCGATGGTGCTGGCCCGCGCCGAACTTGCCCCGGGCGCACCGCGCTACCGCGGCGGCGTGACCCGCGCGGCCACCGAGTGGAACAAGCTCTGCCGCGGCAACCTCGACGGCATGGTCACCGATACCCGCCTGCTGCTGATCGAGGGCATCAAGCTGGCCACCAAGACCTTCGAGGTCGCCAAGCAGAAGCTGGGCTGGGTGGCGGCCGAACTCGACGAATTCGTGATCCACCAGGTCAGCAAGGTGCACACCGCGGCCATCACCAAGGCGATGGGCATCGACCCGAAGAAGGTCATGACCATCTTCGGCGAGCACGGCAACATCGGCCCGGCGTCGGTGCCGATCGTGCTGAGCAAGCTGCGCGAGGAAGGCCGGCTGAAGAAGGGCAACCGCATTGCGCTGCTCGGGATCGGCTCGGGGCTGAACTGCTCGATGGCCGAGGTGGTCTGGTAAGCCCGGACCACGCGTGAGCCAGAGCGGGGCCGGCGAGTCCGGCCCCGCGTCGTTTCCGGAGGGTCGATGGAATTCGGTTTCGAGGTGCTGGCGCTCCTGGCCCTGGCGGCATTCGTGGCGGGCACCATCGACGCCCTCGCCGGTGGCGGCGGGCTGATCACCATCCCGGCGCTGATGGCGGCGGGCATCCCGCCGGTGCAGGCCATCGCCACCAACAAGCTGCAGTCGAGCTTCGGCACCACCAGCGCGGTGGTCGCCTTCGCGCGCCAGGGACGCATCGACTTTCGGCGGTTCCTGTGGCCCTCGGTGGCTGCGTTCACCGGCTCGGTGGGCGGGGCGATCGCGCTGCAGCTGGTCGATCCCTCGTTCCTGGCCGGCCTGGTGCCGGTGCTGCTGGTGGCGATGGCCGCCTATTTCCTGCTGGGTCCCAAGGCCAGCGAGGCCGAGCGGCACGCGCGGCTCGGCCATGCGGCGCTGGTCACGGTGATGTTCGCGCTGGGCTTTTACGACGGCTTCTTCGGCCCCGGTACCGGCTCCTTCATGGCGACGGCGCTGGTGGCCCTGTTCGGCTTCGGCCTGGTGTCGGCCACGGCGCACACCAAGCTGCTGAACCTGTCGAGCAACGTGGCGGCGCTCGTCACGCTCGTGATCGGCGGCGAGGTGCTCTGGGTCGCCGGCCTGGTCATGGCCGTGGCGAGCATCGCCGGCGCCCAGGTCGGTGCGCACCTGGCGCTGGGCAAGTCCGGCGCGCGCGTCATCCGGCCGCTGCTGGTGGTGATGTCGCTGGTGCTGACGGCGAAGCTGTTGATGGAGCCGGGGAATCCGCTGGTGGGGTGGGTAAGAGCTTTCCCTTCCTGAGGACGGGGCACTGGTGCGCGGGCTGCACCCGCACGCAGGCCTGGAAAACGAGTGGTATCCAATTTCCCTGAGCCCCGCGCGGGAGCCTGTTACGCAGGCCCCACACCTGGCCATCCCACGAGAGCACTGACTAGTTCGCCCGCCCGTCGGTCCCGGAAATCTTTTCCAGCAGATCCCTATGGAACCGCTCCGGGTCCTGGATATGCGGCGAATGCCCGAGATCCTCGTACTCCAGCAGCACCGCGCCCGGGATCGCGTTCGCCGCCCGGCGACCCAGCGCCCGATAGTCGCCAAGCCTGGCCTGTACCTCCGCCGTCGCTGCCGCCTTGCCCAGCGCGGTCCGGTCATGCACGCCGATGAACAGTGTCGTCGGCACGCGCAACTTCGGCAGTTCGTACACCACCGGTTGTCCCATCAACATGTCGTAGGTCAGTGCCTGGTGCCAGGCGACGACCTCGCGGCCCGGGCCCGCGTACATGCCGGCCTGCATCCGCGCCCAGCGCTCGAACTCCGGGCGCCACTCGCCGGCGTAGTACACCCTGGTCTGGTAGTCGCGGATGCTGTCGTAGGTGGTGCGCAGTTCCGATGCATAGACCTGGTCCAGCGGTTGGTAGGGCACGCCCATCGCCTTCCAGTCTTCCAGGCCGATGGGGCCCACGAGGGCCAGGTGTTCGACGGCGTCGGGATACATCAGCGCGTAGCGCATGGCCAACATGCCGCCCATGGAGTGGCCCACGACCACGCTGCGCTCGATTCCGAGCGATGCGAGCAGGCCGCGCGTGTCGTGCGCGAGGCCGGCAAGCGCGTACTGGTAGCCATCCGGCTTGCTGGATTTGCAGAAGCCGATCTGGTCGGGCGCGACCACGCGGTAGCCGGCCGCGGCCAGCGCGGCGATGGTCCGTTCCCAGGTGGCGGCGCAGAAGTTCTTGCCGTGCAGCAACAGGGCCGTGCGGCCATTGGCCTTGCCGGTGGGCGGCACGTCCATATAGGCCATCTCGACCTTCCGGCGCTGCGATTCGAACGCATGCGTGCGGACCGGGTGGGGGTAGTCGAAGCCTTCCAGTCGCGAGCCGTAGATTCTGTCGGTGCTGCCGTCGTGCGACGCCGCAGCCACGCCGGTCGCGGCAAGAAGGCCCGCAAAGAGGAGGCCGGCGCGGAGAACACGAGTCACGTGGATGCATGTGTACATGCCGCCCTCCAGCTCAGTTCAGGCCGCAGCACTTCTTGTACTTCTTCCCGCTGCCGCAGGGGCAGGGCTCGTTCCGCCCGGGGCCGTCGTCGGCGCGGATCGGCGTGCGCGGGGTGAGGGCCTCGACGCGGTGGTGGTTGAGGTCGGCCATCATCCCGGCGATGTCGATCACGATGCCCAGCCGTTCGCGGTAGTCGACCGGCATGGCCTCGGCGGTGGGGTCGTCGGGATTGATGGCTTCGCCGCTGGCCAGGCGGTCCAGGGCATCGAAGATGTCCTCGATCCAGTCATGCGCGTCCAGCCACGCATCCCACTCCGCCTCGCGCAGCATCACGGCCGAGAAGAAGCCCTGCGCCCAGTCGGCACCGACGTCGAGCTCGTCCTCGTGCAGCGCGTCCTCGCCGGTGAGCTCCGGGTCCTCGGGCAGCCACATCAGCGGCGCGAGGTGGTCCGGGAGGTCGCTGTCGTCGTGGCGCACGCGGGCGACGCACATGTTGAAGTGACCCATCAGCAGCTCTTCCACGCCGCGCGCCTCCTCCTCGCCGTCCCAGCGCGGCGGCTTGCCGCCCCAGACCACCGGCTGCCATTCCTCCGGGGGCACGTGCGAGGGTGAGACCGCCAGCGCGGTCAGGAAGCCGTCCAGCGCCTCCAGGTTGAGACCCTTGAACGGCACGGCACGCCGGTCGAGGAGGTCGGCGAGGCGCTCGATGCGGGCTTCGTCGAGATAGGGCGGGGCGGAGGCGTGGCGGGACATGGCGGCTCGGCAGAAGCAGGGGAGGGGTGCATGGTAGTCGCGGCGGCACCGTCCGGGGCCCGGTGTGCGCCGGACCGGGCTCCTTGCCCGCGTCCTACAATGGCGGCTGCTCGTCCGCCTTGGCACCACCATGCACTTTCCGGGCTATCCCCCCAATCCGCAGCGTTTCCAGGTCCGCCCCGGGATCGGGATGAGCTACCTCGACGAGGGCCCGCGCGATGGCGAGGTCGTGGTCATGGTCCACGGCAATCCGTCGTGGAGCTATTACTGGCGCACGCTCGTGGCCGGGTTGTCCGACCGCTACCGCTGCATCGTGCCCGACCACGTCGGCATGGGCCTGTCCGACAAGCCGGACGACGCGCCCGGTGCGGTGCCGCGCTACGACTACACGCTGCAGTCGCGGGTCGAAGACCTGGCGGCGCTGCTGGCGCATCTGGGGATCGACGGGCCGGTGACGCTGGCGGTGCACGACTGGGGCGGCATGATCGGCTTCGGCTGGGCGCTGTCGCACCAGGCGCAGGTGAAGCGGCTGGTGATCCTCAATACCGCGGCCTTCCCGATGCCCGAAGCCAAGGCCATGCCCTGGCAGATCGCGCTGGGCCGCGACTACAACGTCGGCGAGCTGGTGATCCGCGGCTTCAACGCGTTTTCGTCCGGTGCGTCCTGGCTGGGCGTGGCGCGGCGGATGCCGCCGGAGGTGCGCCAGGCCTATGTCGCGCCCTACGACAGCTGGAAGAACCGCATCGCCACCGTGCGCTTCATGCAGGACATCCCGTTGTCGCCGAAGGACCGCGCCTGGCCCATGCTCGAGGAATCGGGCCGGCGCCTGCACGAATACGCGGGGCTGCCGGCCTTCATCGGCTGGGGCCTGAAGGACTTCGTCTTCGACCACCATTTCCTGGAACGCTTCCAGGCCGAGCTCCCGGGTGCCGAAGTCATGGCCTTCGACGATGCCGCGCACTACGTTCTGGAGGACCGGCACGAGGTGCTGGTGCCGGCGATCCGCGCTTTCCTCGACCGGAACCCCGTCTCCCTGCAACCGTAAATCGGCACTGTAGGAGCAGCTATAGCTGCGATCACATGACTCGAGGGCACCCCGGCGACTACTT
The DNA here is from genome assembly GCA_036515815.1 of Luteimonas sp. Lineage (GTDB taxonomy): Bacteria > Pseudomonadota > Gammaproteobacteria > Xanthomonadales > Xanthomonadaceae > Luteimonas. The sequence continues at coordinate 20,833 of DATBUS010000082.1, read as the reverse complement.
CCGCGGCCCCCTCAGGCCGCGATCGGCGGCGGCAGCACCGGCGGCGGCGTACCGCGATCGTTGGGGTTGTCGTTGCCGTCCGGGTTGCCGTCAAGGTCATTGGCAGCGGCCTCGCGCCAGATCCAGTCGGCGGCGGTCAGCGGCGCCATGCCGTGCGCGATGCGGGCGTTGTCGCACTGGCGACTGGGCGCACCGAATTCCCAGGACGCCGGCACGTCGCGGCAGGCCTGTGGCCGCACCGGGTGGATGCTGCAGCGCGAACGCTGGCCGATCTCGGCATCGAGCGCGATGCAACGTGGATCCGCGCCGCCGGCGGTGCCGCGCATGGCGACCTCGTGGTTGCGCAACGGCACGGTCAGCTCGGGCGGCACCTGCCCGCCGAGCGCCGGGTCGGCTTCGGACCAGTGGAAGCTGACGCGGAAGTAGGCGCAGCAGGCGCCGCAGCTCAGGCAGGGATGGGGCACGCGGGCGGGTCGCGGGGGTGGCGGGATGCGAATTTTTCGCGGACGGCCGCAGGCGCGCAAGGGGTGTGGGGCGGGGGGCTTCGGGATCGCGGCTGTAGCCGCTCCTACAGGGAGGGAGCGCCTGTAGGGGTGGAGTCCGCGCGGCGGCGGGCCGCGTCGAGTCCCTGCTGCCAGAACGCCGCTTCCAGCCGCGCCGCCTTGCGGAAGATCGCCACCAGTTCGGGGAAGCGGTTGTCGCTGCCGTAACGCTGGCCGAGGTCCTCCAGCCATGCATGGGCGGCGGTGCCGGCCTGCTGGAAGGCATCGCCCGCGTACTCGGTGATCCAGGCGCGGTAGGGATGGTCGGCGGCAATGCCGCCGACGCCATCGGGCGCGAGTCGTCGGCCGATCTCGGCATAGCCCAGGGTGCAGGGGATCAGCGCGACCTGCAGGTCGAGCAGGTCGCCGGACATCCCGACATCGAGCACGAAGCGCGTGTAGGCGACGGTCGCCTGCTGCTCTTCGGTGGCTTCGACTTCGGCGGCCGACAGGCCCCAGCCTTCGCAGACCCGCAGGTGCAGGCCCATTTCGTCGAGGATCGCCGCCAGGCCGCCGCGCGCGGCCTGCATGTCGGCAAGCGTGCGGCTCTTGTACGCGGCCAGCGCATGCGCGCGCGCGAACTGGATCAGGAACAGGTAGTCCTGCACCAGGTAGTTGCGGAAAGCGGCCGGCGCCAGGCTGCCGTCGCCGAGACCGCGCACGAAGGCATGGTCGACATAGGCGTTCCAGTCATCGTGGGCGGCGGACTTCAGGCGCTCGAGCAGCGACATGGATGGCACTCCAGTGACGCGGCCGCGGCCGCCGGGGCCGGCGATTGTCGGCCATTGCCATGGAGCGGGCCAGCGCGTGGCATGAAGCTGAGGCGGGGAGCGGCGATAATCAGCCGATGACCGACGCCTGCAACATCGCCGCGGCGCTGCCACGCCTGGCCGCCGAAGCGCCAGAGCGCATCGCCATGCGCTGCCCGGGCAGCCACGGCCGCTACGACGTAGTGATCAGCTACGCCGAACTGGACCGCCGCAGCGACGCCATCGCCGCGGGGCTGGCGCGACGCGGCATCGCGCGCGGCAGCCGCACGGTGGTGATGGTGCGTCCGACGCCGGAGTTCTTCCTGCTGATGTTCGCGCTGTTCAAGGCCGGTGCGGTGCCGGTGCTGGTGGACCCCGGCATCGCCAGGCGCGCGCTGAAGCAGTGCCTGGACGAGGCCGAGCCCGAGGCCTTCATCGGCGTACCGCTGGCGATGTTTGCGCGCACGCTGCTGGGCTGGGCACGCGGGGCGAAGCTGCGCATCACCACGGGGGCCTCTGCGCTGTTCGCGGACGCCACCCTGGCCGAGCTCGAGCGCGCGGGCGCCGGCGCCGGCCCGCAACTGACCGCGACCGCGCCCGACGACGTCGCCGGCATCCTGTTCACCAGCGGCTCCACCGGCGTGCCCAAGGGCGTGGTCTACCGCCATCGCCACTTCGTCGCCCAGGTGGACATGCTGCGCGAGGCCTTCGGCATCGCGCCGGGTGGCGTGGACCTCCCGACCTTCCCGCCATTCGCCCTGTTCGACCCGGCGCTGGGCCTGACCTCGGTCATCCCGGACATGGATCCCACGCGACCGGCCAGGGCCGACCCGCGGAAGCTGCATGCGGCCATCGCGCGCTTCGGCGTGACCCAGCTGTTCGGTTCCCCCGCGCTGATGCGCGTGCTCGCCGAGCACGGCCAGCCGCTGCCCACGGTGACGCGCGTGACCTCCGCCGGTGCCCCCGTCCCGGCCGACGTGGTGGCACGCATGCGTGAGCTGCTGCCGGCCGATGCGCAGTTCTGGACGCCCTATGGCGCGACCGAGTGCCTGCCCGTCGCGGTGATCGAAGGGCGTGAACTGGTGACGCTTCGCGAGCGCACCGCCACGGGTGCCGGCACCTGCGTCGGGCGCCCGGTGCCGCCGAACGAAGTCCGCATCATCCGCATCACCGACGACGCGGTCCCCGAATGGTCGGACGCGCTGCTGGCGAAGCCCGGCCAGGTCGGTGAGATCACCGTGGCCGGGCCGTCGGCCACCGACAGCTACTTCCGACGCGATGCACAGACGCGGCTGGCGAAGATCCGCGAAGGCGACCGCATCGTCCATCGCATGGGCGACCTCGGCTATTTCGACGCCGAGGGCCGGCTCTGGTTCTGCGGGCGCAAGTCGCACCGCGTGGTCACCGCATCGCGCACGCTCTGCACCGAACAGGTGGAACCGGTGTTCGACATGCATCCGGAGGTCCGTCGCACGGCGCTCGTCGGTCTCGGCGCCCACGGCGCGCAACGGCCGGTGCTGTGCGTCGAACTGAAGCCCGGCATCGCGCGCAGCGAGCGGGCGCGCATCGCCGACGAGCTTCGCCATATCGGCGAAGGCCATGTGCACACCGCACACGTCGACAGCTTCGCCTTCCATCCAACGTTTCCGGTCGACATCCGCCACAATGCCAAGATCGGCCGGGAGACGCTGGCCGTGTGGGCCGCGCGCGAGCTGCGCGCGGGCAGGGTGTTCGAGCCGGCGGCCGCGCCGGACTGACGCAGCGAGGAACGAAGTGCGGGTACTGGTCACCGGTGGCGGCGGATTCCTGGGGCAGGCGCTCTGCCGCGGCCTGGTCGAGCGCGGCCACGCGGTGACGAGCTTCAACCGCGGCCACTACCCGGAACTCGATGCCATCGGCGTGCGCCAGCTGCGTGGCGACCTCGCCGACCGCGACGCCGTGATCGCTGCCTGCACCGGCATGGACGCGGTCCTGCACAACGCCGCGAAGGCCGGCGCCTGGGGCAGCTACGACAGCTACCATCGTGCGAACGTCATGGGCACCGGCAACGTGCTGGCCGGGTGCCGCGAACACTTCGTGCCGAAGCTGGTCTACACCTCCACGCCCAGCGTCACCCACCGGGCCACGCATCCGGTGGAGGGCGGCACCGCCGACACCGTGCCCTATGGCGAGGACCTGAAGGCGCCGTACGCGGCGACCAAGCTGATCGCCGAGAAGATCGTGCTGGCGGCGAACGACGCGACGCTGGCCACGGTGGCGCTGCGCCCGCGGCTGATCTGGGGCCCGGGCGACAACCAGCTGGTCCCGCGCCTGGCCGAGCGTGCCCGCGCCGGCCGCCTGCGCCTGGTGGGCGGCGGCCTCAACCGCATCGACACGACCTATGTCGACAACGCGGCGCAGGCCCATTTCGATGCGCTGGAGCACCTCGAACCCGGTGCGCCCTGCGCCGGCCGCGCCTACTTCATCAGCAATGGCGAACCGATGGCGATGCGCGACATCGTCAATGCGCTGCTGCGTGCGATGGGGGCGCCGGAAGTGCGTGGCTCGATCCCGTTTCCGGTGGCGTATGCGATCGGCGCGGCCTGCGAGACGGCCTGGCCGCTGCTGCGCCTGCGCTCCGAGCCGCCGATGACGCGCTTCCTGGCCGAGCAGCTCAGCACCACGCACTGGTACGACATGGCACCGGCCACGCGCGACTTCGGCTACGTGCCGCGGGTGTCGATCGCCGAAGGCCTGGAACGGCTGGCGGCATCGCGGGCGGCCATCACTTCCTGACCACCCGGCGCCCGCAACCATGACCTCCGGCCGTCCCCGTTCCGACGGACTGGAGAACCGACATGCTGAGCTATGCCGTCATCTTCCTCGTCATTGCCCTGATCGCCGCCGTGCTCGGCTTCAGTGGCATCGCAGGTGCCGCCAGCAACATCGCCTGGATCCTGTTCCTGGTCTTCCTGGTGCTTGCCGCGATCTCGTTCTTCCGCGGTCGAAAGATCTGACCCGGGCCACCGCGGCGGACGCTGCGCCGTCGCGGTGGCCGCCCCGGGCGGGCCGCTACAATGCCGCCCATGGCCCCTTCCCCCTCTCCCCTGTCCGGCTTGAAGCCGCTGGCCGGCCGCGCGCTGGAATCGGCGCTCAATCGTGCCCTCGCCCTCGATGACGATACCCGCCAGGCGCTCGCGCGCCTCGATGGGCGCCGCGTGGAACTGCACCTGGCGTCGCCGCCGCTGGCGATGTCGATCAGCGTGGATGGCGGCGCCCTGCGTGTCGGGCCCGCCGGTGTCGCCGGTGAGCCTGACCTCTCGGTCAGGACGACGCTGGGCGGCCTGCTCGGCCAGTTGCGTGGCGTGCTGGCCCCCGGCGACGAGTCGGCCCATGCGACGCCAAGCGGGCGTCTTCGCATCGAGGGCGACGCGGAACTCGCGCGCGCGCTGCAGCGCCTGGCGCAACGCTTCGATCCCGACTGGCAGCGCCCCTTCGTCGCGGCCTTCGGCGAAGTGGTGGGCGTGCAGGTGGCCAACGCCGGCGCATCGGCGCTGAAGGGCGCGCGTCGCGCGGGCAGCGGGCTGGCCGCCACCGCGGCGGAGTACGTGGTCGAGGAGTCGCGCGACGTCGTCGGGCGGCACGAGCTCGACGCCTTCCACGACGATGTCGACGTGCTGCGCGACGACGTCGAGCGCATGGCCGCGCGCGTGGCGCGCCTGGCCGCGGCGACGGGAGGGCGGCGGTGAGGTCGGGGCTGCATGCGCTGAGGATCGGGCGCGTCCTCCTCCGCTACCGCCTGCACACCCTGGCCGAGGGCACGCCGGCGGGCCGCTGGCTGTGGTTGCTGCGTCCGTTCGTGCCGCGCGCGATGCCCGGGGTCAGCGACCTGCCGAGGGGCGCGCGCGTGCGCCTGGCGCTGCAGGAACTGGGGCCGATCTTCGTGAAGTTCGGCCAGGTGCTGTCGACGCGCCGCGACCTGGTGCCGCCCGATGTCGCCGACGAACTGGTGCTGCTGCAGGACCAGGTCGCGCCCTTCGATGGCGGGACCGCGCGCGCCATCGTCGAACGCGAGCTCGGTCGCCCGGTGTCCGAAGCGTTCGCGGCCTTCGATACGGTGCCGCTGGCCTCGGCCTCGGTGGCGCAGGTGCATGCCGCGCGCCTGCCCGGCATCGGCGATGCGCCCGCGCGCGAGGTGGTGGTCAAGGTGTTGCGCCCGGGCATCGCCGCGCGCATCGCCGCCGACATCCGGCTGCTGACGCGCGTGGCCACCTTCGTCGAGCGCACGCATCCCAATGCCGACAGGATCCGCCCGCGCGAGGTGGTGGACGAGGTCGCGACCACGCTGGCGGCCGAACTCGACCTGCAGCGCGAAGGCGCGAACGCCTCGGTGCTGCGCCGCAACTGGGAAGGCTCGACCGACCTCTACGTGCCTGCGCCGGTGTGGTCGCACAGCACCGAGCGCATCCTGACGCTCGAGCGCGTGCACGGCATCCCCAGCGACGACCTTGCCGCGATCGAGGCCGCGGGCCTGGACCGCAAGCAGCTGGCCGCCAAGGCGGTGCGCGTGTTCTACACCCAGGTGTTCCGCGACAACTTCTTCCACGCCGACGCGCACGCCGGGAACATCTGGATCGACAACGACCCGTCGCGCCGGCTCAACCCGCGTTTCATCGCGCTGGACTTCGGCATCGTCGGCCAGCTGTCGAGCGACGACCAGTACTACCTCGCCGAAAACTTCATGGCGATCTTCAACAAGGACTACCGGCGCATCGCCGAGCTGCACGTGCAGGCGGGCTGGATGCCGTCGCACATCCGCCTCGACGAGCTGGAAGCGGCGGTGCGCGGGGTCTGCGAGCCCTATTTCACGCGTCCGTTGGCGGAATTCTCGCTGGGCGAGGTGCTGCTGAAGCTGTTCCGCACCGCGCAGCGCTACCAGCTGACCCTGCAGCCGCAGCTGATCCTGATGCAGAAGACGCTGCTGAACGTGGAAGGCGTGAGCCGCCACCTCGACCCGACCATCGACATCTGGGCGGTGGCCCGCCCGGTGCTGGAACGCATCCTCGCCGTACGCTACAGCCCGAAGCGGCTGGCCGCCGAATTCCGCCGGCGCCTCCCCGAGCTGGCCACGCGCACGCCCGACATGCCCGGCCTGGTGCATGCCTGGCTGACGCAGCAGGTGCAGGGACGCCACCAGCTCGGCATGCATTCGCGCGAGCTGGGCGAGCTGGTCGAGGTGATGCGCGCGATGCAGCGCCGCACCGTGGCTGCGATCCTCGGTGTCGGTCTGCTGGTGGTGGCCGCCGTGCTGCACGGGCTCGATGCCGGTGGCCCACGCCTGTGGTCGGTACCGGTCGCGGCCTGGGTCGCAGGCGTCGCCGGGCTGGCCGCGATCATCGCCGCCCGCCCGCGACGATGAGTCCGTCCGGGCCGGTGGAGGACCACAACCGCGGGAGCGGCAACCCCCACGCCTGCAGGAGCGGCTACAGCCGCGATCCGGACTCCCCCGACATCCAGGCGATCGCGGCTGTAGCCGCTCCTGCAGACGGCGTGTGCGCTCCCCTGGACCTGGGACCAGAGCCCGGCGCGGCACTCCGCGTCCTGCATCTCGAAGACGGCTTCGCCGTGGTCGACAAACCCGCCGGGCTCATGGTCCACGACAGCAGGCTAGCGCGCGGCGAGGACGACTTCGCCGCCGACCGGCTGCGTGCGCAGTTCGACCGGCCGATCTTCCTCGTGCACCGGCTCGACCGCGCCACCAGCGGCTGCCTGCTGCTGGCCTTCGATCGCGAAACGGCTTCGACGCTGGGCAAGTCGCTGATGGCGGGTGACGTGGACAAGGCCTATCTGGCGGTCTGCCGCGGCTGGCCCGCGGACGCGGCCTTCACCGTGGACCATCCGCTCGATGGCGGCCCTGGCAAGCCGCAGAAGAAGCCGGCCGTCACGCGCTTCGAGCGCCTGGCCACGGCCGAGCTGCCGATTCCGTCCGGCGGCTTCGAGACCTCCCGCTACGCCCTGTTGCGCGCCTGGCCGCAGACGGGGCGCTTCCGCCAGATCCGTCGCCACCTGAAGCACCTGTCGCACCATCTGATCGGCGACACTAGCCACGGCGACGGCCGCCATAACCGCAGCTTCCGCATGCTCGGGATCCATCGCATGCTGCTGCACGCCGAGCAACTGGTGTTCCCGCATCCGCACGATCCCGCCCGCCGGGTCGCAGTGACGGCGCCGCCCGACGCAGCGTTCGGGCGCGCGCTGGCATTCTTCCCTCGGGACGGATCGACCGACTGCGCGCCATGACCACGCCACCCATCGACATCCCGGACGCGGAACTCGTGGAGCGCTTCGTGCGCGCGTCGGGACCGGGTGGCCAGAACGTCAACAAGGTCGCGACCGCGGTCGAGCTGCGATTCGACATCGCGAATTCTCCATCGCTGCCCGATCCGGTGCGCGAACGGCTGCTGTCGAAGCGCGACCGGCGCGTGACCGATGACGGCGTGCTGGTGATCAGCGCGCAACGCTTCCGCACCCAGGAGCGCAACCGCGAGGATGCGCGCGAACGCCTGGCCGCCTTCATCGAGTCCGGGCGCCTCGCGCCGAAGCCACGCGTGGCGACGAAGCCGACGCGCGCATCGAAGGCCCGGCGGCTGGATGCCAAGCGCGAGCGTAGTACGATCAAACGCGGCCGCTCGGTGCGTGACTGGGACTGACAGGGGAGACATGGCCCGCACGCGTGACGACATCCTGCCGGAGCTGCCACCGCAGGTGCCGCGGGTCCGGCCGAGCCGCTTCGCGCGCTGGTTCGGGCGCAGCGTGCTGCGCCTGGGCGGCTGGCGCCTGGTCGGTGAATTTCCCGACGAGCCGCGCGTGGTGCTGATCGGCGCACCGCATTCCTCCAACTGGGACGGCATCTGGGGCTTTGCCGCGAAGCTTGGCCTGGGGCTCGAGATCCGGATCCTCGGCAAGCGGGAACTCTTCTGGTGGCCGCTGGGCATCCTGCTGCGCGCGCTGGGCGTGATCGCCGTCGACCGCACCCGCTCGGCCGGCGTGGTCGACCAGGTGGCCGCGATGATCCGGGGCTCGGAGCGCATCTGGTTCGGGCTGGCCCCGGAGGGCACGCGCAAGCCGGTGGAGCACTGGAAAAGCGGCTTCCTGAAGATCGCCCGCGCCGCGGACGTGCCCGTGCTGCCGGTGTACTTCCACTACCCGGACAGGATCATCGGCGTGGGGCCCCTGTTCCATCCCGGCGATGACACCGAGGGCGACATGCGCCGCATCCGCGAGTGGTACCGGCCCTGGCAGGGGCGCAACCGCGGCACCGTCTGACCATCACCGCAACCCGGTGCCCCTGGCACCCGCCGAAGAGGACCCGCCGATGAACATCCACCCCCGCGCATCACTGGCACTCGCCGCCCTGGCCATTGGCGCGCTGGCGGCCTGCGCATCCTCCGTGGGCACGCCTGCCGCCGGCCCGGCAGGCCCGGCCGCCCCCGCAGCGTCCAGGGCCGCGGTGGAGGCGCGCCCGGTGCTCGCCATCCACGGCGGTGCCGGCGTGGTGCGTGCAGGCCTGTCCGAGGCCGACCAGGCCGCCGCGCGTGCGGGCCTGGAACGCGCATTGCGCGCAGGCCACGCGAAGCTGGCCGCCGGAGCCAACGCCCTGGATGCCGTCACCACCGCGATCACCGTGCTCGAGGACGACCCGTCCTTCAATGCGGGGCGCGGCGCGGTGTTTACCCACGACGGCCGCAACGAACTCGACGCCTCGCTGATGGATGGCCACGATGGGCGTGCGGGCGCGGTGGCGGGCGTGCAACGCGTGCGCAACCCGATCCTGCTGGCGCGCGCGGTGATGGAGCATTCGCCGCACGTGATGCTGGTCGGCGAGGGCGCGGAAGCCTTTGCGCGGCATCGTGGAATCGAACAGGTCGACCCGGGGTATTTCCGTACCGAGCGGCGGTGGGACCAGCTGCAGCGTGCCCTGCGCAGGGACGCCGCGGACGGCGCGGAGGCAGGCGCGCAGGCCGGACCCGGAGGCGACGAGCCGCCGTATTTCGGCACCGTGGGCGCGGTCGCGCTCGATGCGGCGGGCCGCCTGGCCGCGGGGACGTCCACCGGCGGCATGACCAACAAGCGCTGGGGCCGGGTGGGCGATGCGCCGATCATCGGAGCCGGGACCTGGGCCGATGCCGGATGCGCGGTGTCCGGGACCGGCTGGGGCGAGTTCTACATCCGGACCGCCGCCGCGCACGAGGTCTGTGCGCGCGTGCGCCTGCGTGGCGAGGCCCTGGCCAGCGCCGCGGACGCCGTGATCAATGGCGACGTGGTGCGCGCGGGCGGAGACGGCGGCGCGATCGCGCTCGATGCCCGCGGCAATGTCGCCTTCCCGTTCAATACCGAGGGCATGTACCGCGGGTGGATCGGCGCCGACGGAGTGCCGCACGTGGCGGTCTTTGCCGACGAAGCCCTGGTTGTGCCGGCGCCCTGAGGCCGGCGTCGCCCTCAGCGCTCCGAAGGGCCGCTGTCGTCGCGGTCGCGGCGTGTGGACAGGTCCGGCCGGATCAGGTCGACGAAGGCCCGCGCCTGCGGTGACAGCACCTTGCCCTTGCGCACCAGCACGCCATAGCTGCGCGCGGGGAACCAGGCATCCAGGGGGCGGATGGCCAGGTGTTCGGCGTCGGCCTCGCCGAGGCAGATCGAGCTCACGATCGAGATGCCCAGGCCCATCGCCACGTACTGCTTGATCACTTCCCAGCCGCCGACTTCCAGCGTCACCGTATAGGGCACGCGCGCGCGCTGGAACACCAGGTCCACCAGGCGCCAGGTCACCTGGCGTTGCGGCGGCAGGATCAGCCCGTGCTTCGAGATGTCCTCCAGGGTGGGCCGCGGCGTGCCGGCCAGCGGGTGGTCGCGCGGGGTGATCAGCATCGGCTGGAAGGAATACACCGGCACGTAGCTGAGGTCGGCGGGCACATCCAGCATCGAGCCGACCACCAGTTCCACGGTGTCGGCGCGCAGCAGGTCCGTGCCATCGGCGCTGATCGTGTTGTGCAGGCGCAGGCGCACGCCCGGATGCTGCTCGCGGAAAGCGCCGACGATGCGCGGCAGCAGGTAGAGGATGGTGGAGCTGTTGGCCGCGATCTCCAGCTCGCCCGCGTCCATCCCCGCCAACTGCTGGCGGAACGCGGCTGGCAGCGCATCGATCCCGTCCACCAGCGGTCGCGCCAGTTCGTAGAGGGCCTCGCCCTCGGCCGTGGGCAGGAGCCGGCGTCCGCTGCGTTCGAACAGGCGCGCGCCCAGCTCGCGTTCCAGGGCCTGCAACTGCTGGCTCACCGCCGGCTGGCTCACGTACAGGGCTTCGGCCGCGCGGGAGACCGAGCCCAAACGCGCTACCTGGCAGAAGGCACGCAGTGGCTTCAGGCGGTCGCCCTTGTAGGCGAAGCGCGGAACACGATCAGTGGTCAAGGGCGCGTGATGCACGGTTATAAGGCGAACTTATCAATCCCATTGTCATATATGTTTTGTCAAATTCCGTCCCGGCGAGGGATGGTGCAGGCATACGCCCCTGCTGGAGTTCCCCATGTCCGCAGCCCCGCAGCATGTCTCGCCCGACATCGGCATCGACCCAGGCGTCGACGCCGGGCCCGATGTCCTCGGCCCCCAGGTCCTGGCCTTCCTGGCGGGCCTGCACCAGCGCTTCGAGCCCCGGCGCCAGGCTCTCCTCGCCGCCCGACGCCAGCGCCAGGCCGCCTTCGACGGTGGCGCGCTGCCAGATTTCCGCCCCGACACGTTGGCCATCCGCGAGGGCAACTGGCGGGTGGCGCCGCTTCCGGACGCGCTGCTCGACCGCCGCGTCGAGATCACCGGCCCGGTGGACCCGAAGATGGTCATCAACGCGCTGAACTCCGGGGCCAGTTGCTACATGGCCGACTTCGAGGACTCCACGGCGCCGACCTGGGACGCGTTGCTCACCGGCCAGCGCGCGCTGCGCGAGGCGGTCGAGGGCACGCTGGACTTCGACAGCGCCAACGGAAAGGCCTATCGCCTGAAGCCCGAGGAGGAGCGTGCGGTGCTGATCGTGCGCCCGCGCGGCTGGCACCTGGACGAGAAGCACCTGCTGGTCGACGGTGCGCGGATGTCGGCCAGCCTGTTCGACGCCGGGCTGTTCTGTTTCCACAACGGCGGCGCGCTGGCCGGGAAGGATCGCGGGCCCTACCTCTACCTGCCCAAGCTCGAATCGATGGAGGAGGCCGCGCTCTGGAACGAGGTGCTGGCGCACGTCGAAGAGGCTCTTGGCCTTCCGGCCGCGTGCATCAAGGTGACCGTGCTCATCGAGACCCTGCCGGCCGTGTTCGAGATGGACGAGATCCTGCATGCGCTGCGTGGCCGCATCGCCGGTCTCAACTGCGGGCGCTGGGATTACATCTTCTCGTACATCAAGACCTTCCGTGCCCACCGCGACCGGGTGCTGCCCGAACGCGGGCAGGTGACGATGACGCAGCCGTTCCTCAAGGCGTACTCCGAGCTCCTGGTGCGCACCTGCCACCGCCGTGGCGCGCATGCCATGGGCGGCATGGCGGCGCAGATCCCGATCTCCGGCGACCCCGGGGCCAATGAAGCGGCGCTGGCGCGCGTGCGTGCCGACAAGGAGCGCGAGGCCGGCGCCGGGCACGACGGGACCTGGGTCGCGCACCCGGCCCTGGTGCCGGTCGCCAGGGAGGTCTTCGACGCGGTGATGACCGGGCCGCACCAGCACCACGTGGCGCGCGAGGACGCGGTGGCCGACCGCGATGCGCTGATCGCGCCGCCGCTGGGCACGATCACGCGCGCCGGATTCGAGGGCAACGTCGAGGTCTGCGTGCGTTACCTGGCCGCGTGGCTCGATGGCAATGGCTGCGTGCCGATCCACTGGCTGATGGAAGACGCGGCAACGGCCGAGATCGCGCGCGCCCAGCTGTGGCAATGGCTGCATGCCGGCGACCGGGGCGGCGAGCCGCTGTGCCTGGCCGACGGCTCGCCGGTGGATGAGCTGCTGTTCGCGCAGGCGCTGCTGAACCTGCCCTCGCGCCTGGCCGCGGAGGGTGCGATTCCGGGCGCCGGTCGCGTGGCCGAAGCGATCGAGTTGCTGGAGGCACTGACCCGCAGCGACACGCTCGAGGAATTCCTGACCCTGCCCGCCTACGAGCGGCTGGCCTGACCCGCCGGACGCCGCTGTAGGAGCGGCCAAGGCCGCGATCGCAACCCATCGCGGCCATGGCCGCTCCTGCAGAACCTATCCCTATCGGAGATCCACCATGAGCACGACGCTTCCGACCGCCGACCAGCTGCGCCACGACTGGGCCACCGACCCGCGCTGGGCCGGCATCACCCGCAACTACAGCCCCGAAGACGTGGTGCGCCTGCGCGGCACCGTGCATGTCGAGCATTCACTTGCGCGGCTGGGTGCGCAGAAGCTGTGGACCTCCCTGCACGGGCAGCCCTATGTGAACGCGCTCGGTGCGCTTACGGGCAACCAGGCGATGCAGCAGGTGAAAGCGGGCCTGAAGGCGATCTACCTGTCAGGTTGGCAGGTCGCGGCCGACGCCAACCTGGCCGGGCAGATGTATCCGGACCAGTCGCTGTATCCGGCCGACTCGGTGCCGGCGGTGGTGAAGCGCATCAACAACGCGCTGCTGCGTGCCGACCAGCTGCATCATGCCGAAGGCGATGATTCGATCGACTTCCTGCAGCCGATCGTGGCCGATGCCGAGGCCGGTTTCGGTGGCGTGCTCAATGCCTTCGAGCTGATGAAGGCGATGATCGAAGCGGGCGCGGCCGGCGTGCACTTCGAGGACCAGCTGGCCGCGGTGAAGAAGTGCGGCCACATGGGCGGCAAGGTGCTGGTGCCCACGCGTGAAGCGGTGGAGAAGCTCAATGCCGCGCGCCTGGCCGCCGATGTCTGCGGCGTGCCCACCCTGATCGTCGCGCGCACCGATGCCGAGGCCGCGGATCTGCTGACCAGCGACATCGACGACAACGACCGCCCGTTCTGCACCGGCGAGCGCACCATCGAGGGCTTCTTCAAGACCCGCAACGGCCTCGACCAGGCGATCAGCCGTGGCCTGGCCTATGCCCCTTACGCCGATCTCGTCTGGTGCGAGACCGGCAAGCCCGACCTGGGCTTCGCGCGCGCCTTCGCCGAGGCCATCCATGAGAAGTATCCGGGCAAGCTGCTGGCCTACAACTGCTCGCCGAGCTTCAACTGGAAGAAGAACCTCGACGACGCCACGATCGCGAAGTTCCAGGACGAGATCGCGACCTACGGCTACAGGTTCCAGTTCATCACGCTGGCCGGCTTCCATGCGCTGAACTACTCGATGTTCAACCTGGCCCACGGCTACGCGCGGCGGCAGATGAGCGCGTTCGTCGAGCTGCAGGAAGCCGAGTTCGCCGCGGCCGACAAGGGCTTTACCGCGGTGAAGCACCAGCGTGAGGTGGGCACCGGATACTTCGACGCGGTGACCCAGGCGATCCAGCAGGGCCAGTCGTCGACCACGGCACTCACCGGTTCGACCGAGGAGGAACAGTTCCAGAAGGCTGTCGCCTGATCCGGCCCCGGGCGCGGCTACCCGGCGACCCCGGCGCCCGGAACGAAGCCGCGGTAGCCCAGGGCCTCGGCCAGGTGGCCGCTTCCGACCGTCTCGCGTCCGTCCAGGTCCGCGATCGTCCGTGCCACCCGCAGGATGCGGTGCATCGCCCGCGCGGACAGCTGCAGGCTTTCGATGGCGCGCTCCAGCAGGGCCTGGTCGGCATCGGCCAGACGGCAGTGCCTTGCCGTCCCGGCCTGGTCGAGGTGTGCATTGAGCACGCCGGCACGCCCGAGCTGGATGGCACGCGCGGCTTCCACGCGGGTACGGACTGCCGCGCTGGATTCACCGGGGGCTGCATCCGGCCGCAGCTCCGCGGGCGACATGCGCGGCACATCCACGTGCAGGTCGATGCGGTCGAGCAGGGGGCCCGAGACGCGCATCCGGTAACGCTGCACGGCATCGATGCCGCACTGGCAGCGGCCGGACGGGTCGCCTGCCCAACCGCAGGGGCAGGGGTTCATCGCCGCCACCAGCTGGAAACGCGCGGGGAACTCGCTTTGCCGGGCGGCGCGCGAAACGGTGACCGTCCCCGATTCCAGGGGCTCGCGCAACACCTCCAGCACGCTGCGGCTCCATTCCGGCAGCTCGTCCAGGAACAGCACGCCGTTGTGTGCGAGCGAGATCTCGCCAGGGCGCGGCTCGCCGCTGCCGCCGACCAGTGCCACCGCGCTCGCGGTGTGGTGGGGCGCACGGAACGGGCGATGGCGCCAGCGCGCCGGATCGATGCCGCGGCCGCTGATCGACGCGATCGCCGCGGTCTCGAGCGCCTCGGCCTCGCTCGCCTCGGGCAGGATGCCCGGCAGGCGCGAGGCCAGCATCGTCTTGCCACAGCCGGGGCTTCCGCTGAGGAGGAGATGGTGCCCACCGCTGGCTGCGATCTCGAGCGCGCGACGTGCGCGCAGCTGGCCGCGCACGTCGGCGAGGTCGGGAATGCGCACCTGGCGGGCCGTGGATGCTTCGTTCGCCACCGCCCTGGGCAGCGCGCGCTGCCCGGTGACGTGCGCGCAGACCTCCGACAGCGTGCGCGCCACCCGGACATCGACGCCACGCGCGAGCGCGGCTTCGGCGCCGTTGGCCGCGGGCACCACCAGCACGCGCCCGGCCTCGCCACAGGCGAGTGCGGCGGGCAGCACGCCGTCGACCGCGCGCAGTTCCCCCGCGAGCCCGAGCTCACCCATGAATTCGTGGCCCGCCAGCGCGTTGCGTGGCAGCTGGTCGCTGGCCGCGAGGATGCCCAGCGCGATCGGAAGATCGAAGCGCCCACCGCCCTTGGGCAGGTCGGCGGGCGCCAGGTTCACCGTGGTGACGCGCGGCGGGAACTCGTACTGGGCGCAGCGGATGGCGGCGCGCACGCGGTCCTTGGATTCGCGTACCGCGGCCTGTGGCAGGCCGACCATGGACATGCGCGGCAGCCCGCCGCTCATATAGACCTCGACCGTCACTTCCGGCGCGCGCACGCCGGCGCGTGCACGTCCGTGCACGATCGCAAGTCCCGCCATGGCACCGCCTCAGTGTGGCTGCTGGGCTTGCGGCGTTTCCCCGGTCCCGCCACCGCCCAGCTGCGCTTCGAGCTGGGCGACCTGCGCCTGGAGTGCCTCGAGCTTCTCGCGGGTGCGCAGCAGCACCGCCTGCTGCACGTCGAACTCCTCGCGCGTCACCAGGTCCAGCCGCGCCAGGCCTGCCTGCAGCACGGACTTGAAGTTCTCCTGCAGCTCCTCGCGGCTTTCACGCAGGCCGGGGGGCACGAGGCTGCTGAGGCGGCGTGCGAGGTCGTCGATGTGTCCGAGGTCGATCATGGGGAATGCTCTCCGGGTGGTGCCTGCAGCCTGGCACTGGCGCACGCCGAGCGGTATCGGGCGCAGGCGCGCATGGATGTGGGAATGGCCCGTCGGACGCCCGGGCCGCGGTATCCTGCGCGCTGTGCAAGCGGAGGCCGCGTGATGAAGATGATCATGGCGATCATCAAGCCGTTCAAGCTCGACGACGTGCGCGAGGCGCTGTCGGAGGCCGGCGTGGCCGGCGTCACCGTGACCGAGGTGAAGGGCTTCGGCCGCCAGAAGGGCCACACCGAGCTCTATCGGGGTGCCGAGTACGTCATCGACTTCCTGCCCAAGATCAAGCTCGAGGTCGCGGTCACCGATGACCAGGCGGAACTGGTCACCGAGGCGATCCTCAAGGCCGCCTCGACCGGCAAGATCGGCGACGGCAAGGTGTTCGTGTACGACCTCGAACGCGTGGTGCGCATCCGGACCGGAGAGCTGGACTCGGACGCGCTGTAGGGCGGGCTCAGCCCACCAGCGCTTCTGCCACGAACGGCGGCAGCACCTGCGCCGCCTTGTGGATGCCGGCGCTGTAGTACTTCGTGTCGAACGGCTTTGCCGCCGCGTCCGCCTCGCGGAAGTCGAAGCCGCGGCCACCCTTGCGCGCGAGCGTGCAACTCCACCAGCCGGTGGGATAGCAGGGCTGCGGGAAGGGCAGGGTCTGGAAGCTGTCGAAGCCGGCCTTGCCCATCTCGGCGCGGATGTCCCTGATCAGATCCAGCAGCACCAGCGGCGATTCCGACTGTTGCACGAGGATCCCGTCGTCCTTGAGCGCGCGGAAGCAGCTGTCGAAGAAGGCCTTGTTGAACAGGCCGGTGGCCGGGCCGACCGGATCGGTGGCGTCCACGATCACCACGTCGAGGCTGCCGGGTGCGCAGTCGGCCATGTACGCGATGCCGTCGTCGAACAGGATCTGCGCGCGCGGGTCGTCGTTCGATTCGCACAGCTCGGGGAAGTACTTCTCCGCCATGCGCGTGACCTGCTCGTCGATGTCGCACTGCACCGCGCGCGCCACGCCCGGGTGCTTCAGCACCTCGCGCAGCGTGCCGCAGTCGCCGCCGCCGATGATCACCACGTTCTTCGGGTCGGCATGGGTGAACAGGGCCGGGTGCGACATCATCTCGTGGTAGAGGAAGTTGTCGCGCGTGGTCACCATCATCGCGCCGTCGATGAGCATCACGTTGCCCCAGTCGGTCGATTCGTAGATCTCGATCTTCTGGAACGGCGACTGCACTTCGTCGAGCTTGCCGGTGACGCGGTAGCCGATGGCCGAACCCGACGGGTCGAAATTCTCGTAGAGCCAGTTGGGGGCGCTCATGGCAGGTCCTGGAAGCGTGGAGGAGGCCGCGGATTGTAGCGGAGCCCCCGCCACCGGCTCCGCGCCCCCGGCGCCCGGCGCGGCGCAGGGCGACAGCGGGCGGCTGCGCTGGACCCCGTGTCCACGGGGCGGGGAGCTAGAATGCGCGGCCCACCAGCGCTGACGGATTCCCGCCCATGACCGCATGGTCCATCGACCAGGCACGCAAGACGTACTCGATCCCGCATTGGGCGTCGGGCTATTTCGACGTCGATGCGGCGGGCCGGGTCTCCGTGCGTCCGCGCGCGGCCGACGGCCCGGCGATCGCACTGGCCGACGTGGTCGATACCGCGCTTGCGCAGGGTGCGAACCTGCCCCTGCTGGTGCGTTTCCCCGACATCCTCGGCGACCGCCTGGCCGCGCTGCAGGCCGCGTTCGCGCAGGCGCAGGCGGACTGGGACTACACCGGCGGCTATACGGCCGTGTATCCGATCAAGGTCAACCAGCATCGCGGGGTGGCCGGCACGCTCGCATCCCACGCGGGCGAGGGCTTCGGCCTGGAAGCCGGCAGCAAGCCCGAGCTGATGGCGGTGCTGGCGCTGTCGCGGCCGGGCGGCCTGGTGATCTGCAACGGCTACAAGGACCGCGAGTACATCCGCCTGGCGCTGATCGGCCGCAAGCTCGGCATGAACGTGTTCATCGTGGTCGAGAAGCCGTCCGAGCTGAAACTGGTGATGGAGGAATCGAAGGCACTGGGCGTGGAGCCCGTGCTCGGCGTGCGCATGCGCCTGGCCTCGCTCGGCGCGGGCAAGTGGCAGAACTCGGGCGGCGACAAGGCCAAGTTCGGACTCAGCCCGCGCCAGCTGCTGGACCTGTGGAAGTCGCTGCGCGATGCCGGCATGGCCAGCGCGCTGAAGCTGCTGCATTTCCACATGGGCTCGCAGATCTCCAACGTGCGCGACATCGCGCGCGGCATGCGCGAAGCCACGCGCTATTTCATCGAACTGTCGAAGCTGGGCGCGGACATCGACTACGTCGACGTCGGCGGCGGCCTGGGCATCGACTACGAGGGCACGCGCTCGCGCAGCTACAACTCGGTCAACTACGGCATGTCGCAGTACGCGTCGAGCATCGTCCAGCCGCTGGCCGATGCCTGCAACGAGGCCGGCCTGCGTCATCCGCGCATCGTCACCGAATGCGGGCGCGCGATGACCGCGCACCATGCGGTGCTGGTGGCGAATGTCTCCGAGGTCGAGGCCGCGCCCGAGGGCCGCGTGCCGGACGTGCATGACGACGAGCCGGCCGTGGTCCGCCACCTGCGCGAGATCCACGCCGAGCTCGACCAGCGCCCGGCAGTGGAGCTGTTCCACGAGGCCGTGCACCACCACGCCGAAGGCCTGGGCCTGTATGCCCTCGGCCAGCTCGACCTGGTGCACCGCGCGCGCATCGACGACCTGTTCTATGCCATCGCCCATGCGGTGAAGGCGCGGCTGACCTACGACGAGAAGAGCCACCGCCCGCTGCTCGATGAGCTCAACGAACGCCTGGTCGACAAGTACTTCGTCAATTTCAGCGTGTTCGAATCGATGCCCGATGTCTGGGCGATCGACCAGGTGTTCCCGATCGTGCCGATCGAGCGCCTGGACGAGGCGCCGCTGCGTCGCGGCGTGATCGCCGACCTGACCTGCGACTCCGACGGGAAGATCGGGACCTATGTCGAGAACGAGGACCTGGACAGCTCGCTGCCGCTGCATCCGCTGAATCCGGGCCAGAGCTACCGCCTTGGCTTCTTCCTGGTGGGTGCCTACCAGGAGGTGCTGGGCGACATCCACAACCTGTTCGGCGATACCGATGCGGTCGAGGCGAAGGTGGATGGCGCGGGTTTCACGATCGTGCAGCAGCGCCGCGGCGACACCACCGACGTGATGCTCGATTACGTGGGCTATGCGCTGGCTGACCTGCGTGCCGGCTACGACGCCAAGGTCGCGGCGGCGGGCCTGCCGCCGGACGAGGCCCTGCGCCTGCGCGCCGACCTCGAGGCCGGACTCACCGGCTATACCTATCTCGACGACACGCCGCTCGACTGAGCCGCGGGCCCACGTCGGCGGCTGCCCACGTCGGCGGTACTCACAGCGGCGGTGGCTGCGCCCTCCAGGGTGCGGCCACCAGCAGGACGCCCAGCAGCACGAGCAGCGCACCGGCCGCACGCGTCCAGTCGACCGGACGCTGCACCTGCAGCACGCCGAAATGGTCCAGCAGCATCGACGACACCACCTGGCCGAGCACCGCCAGGCAGATCGCCGCCGCTGCGCCCACGCGCGGGATCAGCAGCGTGAATACCGCCACGTAGATCGCGCCCAGCAGGCCGCCGATCCAGATCCAGGCCGGGAAGCGCGCGTCCGGCGCCGCGGAGCCCCACGGCGTCCGCGACACGAGCAGCCATGTGCCGAGCACCACGCTGCCGACGAGGAACGACACGAAGGCCGCCATCACCGGCCCATGCAGGGCCGTCGCCAGCCGTGCATTGACCAGCCCCTGCAGCGGGATGATCGCCCCGATGGCCACGATCGCGAGCATGGCCAGCCACGGGTTCATGGCGCGCGGTGCACCTGCAGGCCGGCCAGCGACTGGCTGACCGGCATCACTTCCAGCCGGTTGATGTTGAGGTGCGGCGGCAGGTTGGCGATCCACCAGGTGGACTCGGCCACGTCGGCGGCGGTGATGGGCTGCGTGCCGGCATACAGCGCGTCGGAGGCCGCCCGGTCGCCGCCGGTGCGGACCAGGGTGAACTCGGTTTCCGCAAGCCCAGGCTCGATCACGCTCACGCGCACGCCGGTGCCGTGCAGGTCCGAACGCAGGTTGAGCGAGAACTGGTCGACGAAGGCCTTGGTCGCGCCGTAGACATTGCCGCCGGCATAGGGGTACACGCCGGCGATCGAACCGATGTTGACGATGGCGCCGCGGCGCGCGATCAGCCCCGGCAGCAGGCGGTGGGTGATGGCCACCAGCCCGGTCACGTTGGTGTCGATCATCTGCCGCCACTGCGCCAGGTCGCAGGCCTGCGCGGGCGCCGTGCCGAGCGCCAGCCCGGCGTTGTTGACCAGGAGGTCGATGTCGCGGAAAGGCGCCGGAATCGCGTCGAGGGCGGCGGCCATGGCGTCGGCGTCGCGGATGTCGAAGCAGGCGGTGTGGATGCGGTCGCGGCCGAGCCGATCGGCCAGCGCGTCGAGGCGCTCCTGGCGACGGCCGGTGGCGATCGCGCGCCAGCCACTGGAGACGAAGCGCTCGACGATCGCGGCGCCGAAGCCGGCGGTGGCGCCGGTGACGAGCAGGGTTTTCATGGCCGGGATTCTACGCCGCCGGCCCGTGTTCCCGTGGCAGCAGCGACAGCGCCCCTGGTCGACCCTGTAGGAGCGGCTACAGCCGCGATCGCAATCGCCGGAAGCCCGTCGCGGCTGTAGCCGCTCCTACAGGGGCCGTGGTGGCTCAGCGGGCGCGGATCGCCAGTGCCTCGAGTCCGCCGTTGCCGAGCTTCTGCTTCGCTTCGGCGAGCTCGGACGCGGTGCCGTAGGGCCCCATGCGCACGCGGTACATCGCGCGGCCATCGATCTCGGCCTGCTCGACGCGCGCCACCAGGCCCAGCATCGCGATGCGCGCCTTGAGCGCCTCGGCGTCGGAATTGCTGGCGAAGGACCCCGCCTGGAGGATGTAGCGGCTGCCGTCGGCAGGTGCCGCGGCGGGCGCTGGCGGGGTTGCCGTGGGCGCGGTCGCCGAAGGCGTCGCGGCGGCGGCTGGCGGCGCCGCGCTCGGGGCCTGCGCA
>DATBUS010000081.1:0-6537 GCA_036515815.1 Luteimonas sp. | reverse complement strand
GGCCCTGCCCGCCGACTGGTCGCGGCTCTGGGACGGGCGCGAGCCGCTGCATCTGCCAGGCGGCGGCCGGCTGGTGCTGGAGGGGGCGGACGCATTCGACGGCCCGCTGCGCGTCCACGCGCGCCGGGGTGGCGAGCGCATGCTGATGCCCGGGCGCACGCACTCGCATTCCCTCAAGCACCTCCTGCAGGACAGCGATTGCCCGCCTTGGGTCCGGCGGCGGACGCCGCTGCTGTCGGACAGCGGCGGCCGCCTGCTGGCCGTGGGCGACGGCCTGCTGTCCGGGACCTTCGAGGCCTGGCTGCGCGAGCGCGGCGCGCGCCTGCGCTGGCACGACATGGCGTAAACTCGAGGCCATGTCCGACACGCCCGACACCGCCACCGCCGGCTCTCCGGTCGCCGACTTCGAAGCCTCGCTCGACGCGCTCGAGCAGCTGGTCGGAAAGATGGAGCGCGGAGACATGAGCCTCGAGGATTCATTGGCCGCCTACGAGCGCGGCGTCGGCCTCTACCGGCGCTGCCAGCAGGCCCTGGAAGCGGCCGAGCTGCGCGTGCGCCTGCTCACCGATCCCCAGCAGCCCGAGGCCGGCACGCCGTTTCCGCCCCTCGGCGACGATGCCTGACGCCACCGGCGGCGCCACCGCCGCGCGCCTGGCGTCCTGGCGCGACCGCATCGACGGCGTGCTCGAGGCCGCACTGGCGGCCCATCCTGCCGCCGATGCCCGCCTGGGTGCGGCCATGCGGCACGCCGTGCTCCTTGGCGGCAAGCGCATGCGACCGCTGTTGGCCTATGCAACCGGCACCGCCTTCGGCGCCTCCGAGGCGACGCTGGACGCCGCCGCGGCCGCGGTTGAGCTGGTGCACGCCTATTCCCTCGTCCACGACGACCTGCCGGCGATGGACAACGACGCCCTGCGCCGGGGGCAGCCCACGGTGCACGTCGCCTTCGACGAGGCCACGGCCATCCTTGCCGGGGACGCGCTGCAATCGTTGGCGTTCGCGGTGCTTGCCGATGCCGACTGCAACGAGGCCGCGCGCGTGGCGATGCTGCGCGAGCTGGCGACCGCGTCCGGCGCCGCTGGCATGTGCGGTGGACAGGCGCTGGATCTCGCCGCCACCGGGCAAGGTGCGGCCGCGGGCATCGATGCGCTCGAGCGCCTGCACGCGCTCAAGACTGGTGCGCTGATCCGCGCCGCTGTCCGCATGGGCGCGATCGCCGCAGGCGCGGGGGCGGACGACCAGCGGCGGCTCGATGCGTTCGCCGACGCGCTCGGCCTCGCCTTCCAGATCCGGGATGACCTGCTCGACGTCGAAGGCGAAAGCGCCACGCTGGGCAAGACCGCCGGCAAGGACGCGGAGCAGGACAAGGCCACGTTCCCGGCGCTGATCGGCATCGAGGCCTCGCGCGAACGGCTGGCGGCGCTGGCACGGACCATGTCGGAGATGCTTGCGCCACTGGGAGCACGGGGCGATGCGCTCGCCGCGCTGGCGCGCCTGGCGGTCGAACGCAGCCACTGATCCCGCCGCGCCGCTGACCACCACGCAGGAAAAAGCCCCGGCGCGAACGCCGGGGCCCGGATGCCTGCACCGCGCCTACTTGATCAGCCGCAGCGTCAACGGGTAACGGTAGGCCACGCCCTCGTTGGCCTTGATGCCCGCGATGATGGTGAACACCAGCCACGACAGGCCGACGATCACGAACAGCGGGCCGGTGATGATGAGCCCGATGCCGAGGGTGAAGATCGTCATCAGGAACAGCGCCAGGAAGATGATGCCAACGGTGATGTTGAAGTTCAGCGCTTCCTTCGCCTGGTCGTCGACGAAGGGCATGGTGTCCTTCTTGACCAGCCAGATCACCAGCGGACCGATGAAGCAGCCGAGGCTGCCACCCCAGGCCGCGGTCAGCATGCCGCCCAGCAGGGCCGAAAGATGCGCGAACATCGCCCACTGGCGCTGCTGCGGATCGATGGTGCCGGCGGCCGTCACCTGCGGCGAATCGTCACGTTGATCGTGGTCGTACATGGGCGTCTCCCCGTCGAGGATGGTCTCCCATCGAGTCTACACGTCAGCCCACGCCGGCAACGGTCATGCCGCCGACGAGGATCGAACCGGTGCGGATGTGCGAGCGCGGGTCGACGTCGCTGCCCACGGCTTCGATCGCGCGGAACATGTCGCGCAGGTTGCCGGCGATGGTGATGCCGTCGACCGGGTACAGGATTTCGCCGCCCTCGACGCGGAAGCCCGAGGCGCCGCGCGAATAGTCGCCGGTGACGGTGTTCACGCCCTGCCCCATCAGGCTGGTGACCAGGAGGCCATCGCCCATGTCGCGCGCGAGCGATTCGAGGCTGCCGGCGTTGGCCGCCACCTCGAGGTTGTGCACGCCACCCGCGTTGCCGGTGGTGTCCAGGCCAAGGCGCCGGGCGGAATAGCTGCCCAGCACGTAGCGCTGCAGCACGCCCGCGTCCACCAGGGCCGACTCGCGGGTGGCCACGCCCTCGGCGTCGAACGCCGCCGAACGCAGGCCACGCTGCAGGAACGGACGCTCATGGATCGCGAACCAGTCCGGGAACAGTTGCGTGCCCACGGCATCGACGAGGAAGCTCGCGCCCCGGTACAGCGCGCCACCCGACACCGCGCCCAGCAGGTGCCCGACCAGCGAGCGCGCCACTTCCGCCGAGAACAGCACCGGATAGCGCCCGGTCGCCATCGGCTTCGGGTCCAGCCGTTCCACCGTGCGCCGGGCCGCGCTGCGACCGACCGCGACCGCGGGCTCCAGGTCGCCCGCGGCCAGGGCGTAGCTGTACCAGCCGTCGCGCTGCATGCCCTCGCCTTGGCCCACGATGAGCGCGCAGGAGAGGCTGTGGTGGCTGGCGCGCTCGGCGCCGATGAAGCCATGCGAGTTGGCATACACGGACAAGGAGGTGCCGGTGCCGACGCCGGCGCCGTCGGAGTTCGCGATGCGCGGGTCGGCGTCACGGCCGGCCTGCTCAGCGGCCAGCGCAAGCCCGATCGCCTCCTGCGCGTCGATGGCCCACGGATGCCAGGCGTCGAACTCGCGCAGGTCGCGCGCCATCAGCGCGGCGTCGGCCAGGCCCGCGGCGGCATCGTCCTCGGTGTGGCGGGCGATCGCGCAGGCCTGCGCCACGGTGGCGGCGAGGCTGTCGTCGCGCAGGTCGGCGGTGCTGGCACTGCCCTTGCGCTTGCCGAAGTACACGGTGACGGCGATACCACGGTCGCGCGTGGATTCGACCGACTCCACCTCGCCCATGCGCACGTTCACGTTGAGCCCGCGGTCCTCGCTGCACGAGACCTCGGCCTGGCTGGCGCCCGCGGCGCGGCAACGCTCGATCAGCTGGCCGGCGATACCTTCCAGGCGCGCCAGGCGCTCGCGGCTGTCGTCGTGGAAGGACCCTGCGTCGGTGATGGTGGTGGTCAATGCCTTATCCTTCGAAACTCTCTGATGGTCTGACGGGCGGTAGCGACGACATGCGTGGCAAGGACGACGACACCGGCGAATTCCTCGGTCCCAGCCGCAGCGCGCAGCGCCGCGAGGCGCTGGACGTGCTGGAGCTGGCCAAGCAGCTGGTGGAACTGGATCCCGGCCGGCTGGCGAAGCTGCCCCTGGGCGAACACCTGCTCCCCTTCATCGCCCAGGCGCGCCGGATCACCTCCAACATCGCGCGCAAGCGCGAGATCGCGTTCCTGGCCAAGCAACTGCGGCGCGAGGACGAGGAGGCGCTGGACGCCCTGCGCGATGCGCTCGATACCGATGGCGAAGCCGCGCGGCTCGACACCGCCCGCCTGCATCGCGCGGAACAGTGGCGCGAGCGGCTGCTGGGCGACGAGGGCCCGGCGGCGCTGTCGGAACTGATGGACGAATTCCCGGGCGCCGACGGCCAGCGCCTGCGCCAACTGGTGCGCAACGCCCTGACCGAGCGCAAGGCCGGCAAGCCGCCCCGCGCGTTCCGCGAGCTGTATCGCGAGATCCGCGCCATGCTCGATGCAGGGACCGCTGAAGCCGGCGACGACGACGCCGGGACGGACGATCCCGACACCACCCCGCATCTGTAGGGCCGGCGGCCGGACCACCGCCACGAGGCGCGCACCGTGGCCCGCCGCACGGCGACGGTCACGCGCGGGTGCCGCCCACGGTGATCGCCTCCACCAGCAGCGAAGGCTGGCCGACGCCCACCGGGACGCTCTGCCCGTCCTTGCCGCAGGTGCCCACGCCATCGTCGATGGCCATGTCGTGGCCGACCATGCGCACCTTCTGCATGGTCTCGGGCCCACTGCCGATCAGGGTGGCGCCCTTCACCGGCGCGGTGACCCGGCCATCCTCGATCAGGTAGGCCTCGGTCGCGGAGAAGACATAGCGGCCGCTGGTGATGTCGACCTGGCCGCCGCCGAAATTCACCGCGTACAGCCCCTTCTTCACCGAGCGGATCATGTCCGCCGGATCGTCCTGGCCGGCCAGCATGTATGTATTGGTCATCCTCGGCATCACCAGGTGCGCGAAGGATTCGCGGCGGCCGTTGCCGGTGGGCGCGACACCCATCAGGCGCGCATTGAGCGTGTCCTGCATATAGCCCTTGAGGATGCCGTCCTCGATAAGCGTCGTGCACTGGGTGGGCGTGCCCTCGTCGTCGACATTAAGCGAACCGCGGCGCCCGCCCAGGGTGCCGTCGTCGACGATGGTGACCCCCGGCGCGGCGACGCGCTGGCCGATGCGGCCGGCGTAGGTGCTGGTGCCCTTGCGGTTGAAGTCGCCCTCCAGGCCATGGCCCACGGCCTCGTGCAGCAGCACGCCAGGCCAGCCGGCGCCAAGCACGACCGGCATCACGCCGGCGGGCGCATCGACCGCCTCGAGGTTCACCAGGGCCTGGCGCAGCGCCTCGCGCGCGAAGTGCTCCGGACGACCATCGCCCAGCAGCTCCCCGTAGGAGTAGCGACCGCCATAGCCCGCGTAACCGCTCTCGCGGCGGCCATCCTGCTCCACGATCACCTGCACGTTCAGGCGCACCAGCGGGCGCACGTCGCCGGCGACGATGCCGTCCGAACGCGCCACGAAGATCGTGTCGACGCCGCCCGAGAGGCTCACCGTCACCTGCTTCACCCGCGGGTCGGCGGCACGCAACAGGCGGTCGACGCGGCGCAGGGCCTCGACCTTGGCATCGTTGGCCATGCCGTCGACCGGATCCTCGGCCGGATACAGCGATCGCGCGCCGGCCGGCACCAGCGACCGGACCCGGTGCTCGTTGCCGCTGCGCGCGATCGCGCGCGCCGAGCCCGCCGCCGACAGCAGGGCCTCGGCGTTGATGTCGTCGGCATAGGCGAAGCCGGTCTTCTCGCCACTGATCGCACGCACGCCCACGCCCTGCTCGATCGAGTGCGCGCCATCACGCACGATGCCGTCCTCCACCGTCCAGCTTTCGCGCCGCGCGTGCTGGAAGTAGATGTCGCCGAAGTCGACGCCGGGGCCCAGCAGGGTGCCGAAGGCGCGTTCCAGCCCGGCGCCGTCCAGGCCCGCGGGCAGCAGCAGGCGTGACTGGGCGATCTCGAGGGCTTGGGTCATGGCGGGGTCCGGCTTCAGGTGATCAGACAGAGGTGCGGGCTGCGGACACGCGGATCAAGGCCGGGCCCCGTTCAGTCCGCCGGGACCGGGGCGGGCGGCGCCTCCGGCTGCGCCGGCTCGCGCCCCTCGACCACGACCTTCGGGTCCTTCCATGGCCCGGTGACGTGGTAGGTGCGTGCGCCCATGCGCCCCAGCGGCTTCTCGAGCATCGCATTGGCCACCGCGCCCACGGCCGCGCCCACCGGGCCGGCGGTGAGCGCACCGACCGCGGTCAGGAGGCCGCCGGTGCGCGGCTGCACCTCGATCACCTGGTCATAGGTCTGCGCGCGCAGGTCGGCGCTTCCGCCGATGTGGATCTCGGCCGCGGCGCCGTCGATCACCAGCGATTCGCTGCGCGCCTCGCCGTCCTCGAAGCGCACCGTGCCGTCGACACGGTTGAAGGCGAAGCCACGCGAGAAGAAGTCGCGGAAGTCGAGCATCAGGCGGCGCGGCAACTCGGCCACGCTCAACAGGCCGAGGAAACGTCCTGCGCCGGGCTCGACCTCGACCAGCTGCCCTTCCTCGACATGCAGGGCCAGGCTGCCTTCGAGCTCGCCCAGGCGGAAGCCGGCGGGAGAGCCGGGCCACTCGGCTTCGAAACGCGCCGTGCCATGACCGCCCCTGAGGCGTGCGCCAAAGCCGAAGCCCGACGCCAGGGCACCGAAGTCGCGGCTTTGGATCGCCACCTGCATGCGCGTGCGCGCGGTGTCGCCGCGGCCGGTCCAGGCGCCCTGCACGTCGACGGTCTGCTCCGGTGCACGGACCTGCAGCGTCTCCACCTGCAGGCCGCCGCCGCCCGGCCGCGAGCGCAGCTCCAGGCGCCCGAGCGCGGCCTCGGAGATGCGCAGGTCGTGGATCACGATGTCCAGCGGCGGGATGGCCGCGGGGTCGATATCGCCGGCACCGGTGGCCGTCGCGCCGGGTGA
>DATBUS010000080.1:0-9109 GCA_036515815.1 Luteimonas sp. | reverse complement strand
GGGGAGTGCTCCGCCCGGCCGCAGACGTCCGTGTCTGAAGCCGGGGCGTGGGCCATCCATGGCCCACTCTCCGCACTCCCCCCGCCAGCCACCTCCCGCGCCACCTCCATCGCCTTCGGGTGGGCTTTGAAAAGCTCGCGGTCCGGGGCGCGGGCGTGCGCCGTGGTGTGCCGAAAGACCTGTAGGAGCCGCCATGGCGGCGAGCGGATCACCGTTTTGTCGGATCGCAGCTGTAGCTGCTCCTACAGGGGGCGCGCGCCGGAGGCCCATGTGGCTGGGGCGCCGCGCAGGAAGGGAACGCCGGAAGACCAGAGGCATCGCGACGGCGCAGCGCACCGGGCTTCGCGAGTGACGGCACTCCCGCCACGACGAAGCCGCGCGCCCCATGCTCGCGGTGCGGGTTGCTGCGGGGTGGGTGTGGGCAGCGCACAAGGATGTGCGCGGTAGCCGCTTCAGCCATGGATGGCTGAGGCGGCGGCCCACACCCACCCCGCAGCGACACGCCCGAAGCCGACAGGCGAGGCACCCCTCGAAGCCGCAGCGCCGCAGCGCCGCAGCACCGCAGCACTGAAGCACTGAAGCACCACAGCGCCGCAGCACGGCAGTCGGGATCGACCCAATGCGGCTTCCCGGACAGCCATGTCGGCGCCGGCAATGAAGAACGCCCCGGTTCAACCGGGGCGCATGGTGCTTACCAGCTCAGCACGACCTTGCCGGACTTGCCCGATTCCATCAGGTCGAAGCCTTTCTGGAACTCGTCGGCCGGGAGCTGGTGGCTCAGCACCTTCTCCAGCGGGAAGCCCGACAGCACCAGCTGGGTCATCTTGTACCAGGTCTCGTACATGCGCCGGCCGTAGATGCCATGCAGCACCAGGCCCTTGAAGATGACGCGGTCCCAGTCGATGCCCGCGCCCTTGGGCAGCAGGCCGAGCAGGGCGACCTTGCCGCCGTGGTACATGCAGTCGAGCATGTCGTTGAAGGCGTGCGGGTTGCCACTCATCTCCAGGCCCACGTCGAAACCGTCCATGCCGAGCTCGGCCATGACCTCCTTGACGGAGGTCTTGCTGACGTTGACCACGCGCGTGGCACCCATGTCGGCGGCCAGCTTGAGGCGGAAGTCGTTGACGTCGGTGACCACCACGTTGCGTGCGCCGATGTGCCTGCAGATGCCGGCCGCCATCACGCCGATCGGGCCCGCGCCGGTGATCAGCACGTCCTCGCCCACGACGTCGAATTCCAGCGCGCAGTGCGCCGCATTGCCGTAGGGGTCGAAGAACGCGGCCAGTTCGCTCGGGATCTCGTCGGGGATCGGCCAGAGGTTGCTGGCCGGCATCACGATGTATTCCGCGAACGCACCATTCCGGTTCACGCCGATGCCGACCGTGTTCGGGCACAGGTGCTGGCGGCCGGCGCGGCAGTTGCGGCAGTGGCCGCAGACGATATGGCCTTCGGCCGAGACGCGCTGGCCGATCTGGTAGCCGGACGCGCCGGGACCCAGCTTCACCACGCGCCCGACGAACTCGTGGCCGATGGTCAGGCCCTGGGGGATGGTGCGCTGCGCCCACTCGTCCCACAGATAGATGTGGAGATCGGTCCCGCAGATCGCCGTCTTCTCGAGGCGGATCAGGACCTCGTTCGGGCCGGGCTCGGGAACCGGCACTTCCTCCATCCAGATGCCCTTGGCGAGCTCGCGCTTCACCAGCGCCTTCATGGTGGTCGGGATCGTGGACTGCTGGGGCTGCGACATGGTTGGGCCGGTCAGGTGTTCGAAACCACCATTGTACTGCCGAGGGGTGCGTGGCCCGTGGAGTGACTGCCTGCATTTGCGTCGGCCCGCCCCGCCAGCCTATGGTCGCTGGCTGTCCCGCCAGCCGGTCACCCCATGCGCCCGAGTCCCATCGCCGCGGCCCTTGCCGCCCTCCTGATGTCCACCGCCACCTTCGCCGACGAGGGGATGTGGCTGCCCTCCCAACTGCCCGAAATCGAGTCGGCGATGCGCGAGTCGGGCTTCCAGGGCGACCCGAAGGACCTGTCGGACCTGTCGAAACCGCCGATGAGCGCGGTCGTATCGCTGGGCGGCTGCACCGCCAGCTTCGTTTCGCCGCAGGGCCTGGTGGTCACCAACCACCACTGTGCCCACGGTGCGATCCAGCTGAATTCGACCCCGGACAACAACCTGATCGTCAACGGCTTCAACGCCCCGGCGATGGCCGACGAGCTTTCGGCCGGCCCGGGCGCGCGGGTGCTGGTGACCGACCGCTTCGAGCGCATCACCGACCGCATCCTGGCCGACGCACGCGGCAGGACCGGCCGTGACTACCACGACGCGGTCGAGGCGGCCTCCAAGGCCGTTGTGGCCGAATGCGAAGCCGAGCCCGGCTACCGCTGCAGCGTGGTCGACATGTACTACGGCACCGACTTCCACCTCGTGCGCCAGCTCGAGATCCGCGACGTCCGCCTTGTCTACGCGCCGCCGGATGCGATCGGCAGCTACGGCGACGAGATCGACAACTTCATGTGGCCGCGCCACAGCGGCGACTTCACCTTCTACCGGGCCTATGTGGGGCCGGACGGGAAGCCGGCGGCGTATTCACCCGACAACGTCCCTTACGAGCCCGCCGCCTGGCTGACGGTGTCGACCGACCCGCTGGCCGAGGGCGACTTCGCGATGCTTGCCGGCTACCCGGGGCGCACGTTCCGTCACCGGACCGCGGCCGAGTTCGCCGACCAGGTGGAATGGCAGCTGCCGTCCCGGGTGGAGCTTATGACGGCCCTGCTGGCCGCGGTCGAGCGCGGCAGTGCCGCCGATGCCGATGCCGAAGTGCGCTATGCGGCCCAGGTGGCAAGCCTCAAGAACACCCTCAAGCGCGCCCAGGGCGAGCTCGACGGCCTGCGTCGGAGCGACGCGGTGGCCGAACGCCGTCGCCAGGAAGCCGCGATGCTGGACTGGCTCGCGGACCAGCCGGATGCCGCGGGCACGCGCGCCGACATCGATGCCGCGGCGGCGGTGATCGCGTCCGCGCGCGACACCCGCGAGCGCGACCAGCTGTTCGGCCTGATGCAGGCCCAGACCCAGCTGCTGGGCGGTGCGATGCGGTTGCAGCGGCTGGCCCTGGAACGCGGCAAGCCCGATGCCGAGCGCGAAAGCGGCTACCAGCTGCGCGACGAGGCCCGCATCGAAGCAGCGCTGCGCCAGGCCCAGCGTCGCTACGCGCCGGCGGTCGAGAAGGCGATCCTGGCCGAGCTGCTGGCACGCCACCGCGCGCTTCCGGCCGACCAGCGCGTGCCCGAGGTCGAGCAGGTGTTCGGCACCGACGCCGCTGCTGCGGAAGCCGCGCTGGGCGCACTGTATGCCGGCACCGCGCTCGCGGCGGAGGAGGAGCGCCTTCGCCTCATGGCCGCCGACCCGGCCGTGGTGCGCGCCTCGACCGACCCGCTGATGCGCGCCGCGGCCACGCTGCAGCAGGCGGCACTGCGCTTCGAGGAGGAAGGGAAGGCACGTTCCGGTGAATTGCTGCGGCTGCGCCCGGCCTATATGCGCGGCATGATCGGGCACGCGCGCAGCGAAGGCCGCGCCGTGTATCCGGATGCGAACTCCACCCTGCGCGTCAGCCACGGCCGCATCCAGGGGCTGCAGCCGCGCGATGCGGTCAGCTGGGCGCCGCTGACCACCGTGGAGGGCATCGTCGAGAAACACACCGGGGTCGCGCCGTTCGATGCGCCGGCACCGCTGCTCGAGGCCATCGCGCGCCGCGATTTCGGCCCGACCGCCGATGCCGGCCTTGGCACCCAGACGGTCAACTTCCTCACCAACCTCGACACCACCGGCGGCAACTCGGGTTCCCCGGTGATGGACGCGCGCGGCCGGCTGATCGGCCTGAACTTCGACAGCAACTGGGAGGCGGTCAGCGCCAGCTGGAAGTTCGACCCCCGCTACAAGCGCGCCATCCACGTCGATGCGCGCTACATGCGCTGGATCATGGCGCGCGTGTACCCGGCGCCAAGGCTGCTGGCCGAGATGGGGCTGCCGCTCGACGGTGCCGACCGTCCGGTGGCGCCGGCGCCGACCCCGGCCCCGGGCCGCTAGACTCGACCGATCCGGTTCCGGACCTCTACAGACCCCTTTCAGCACGTACCAGGAAACCAGACATGGGCAAGACCGTCCTCGCCACCGCCGCGGCCGCCTTCGTGGCCGCCATCGCCAGCCCCGCTCCCGCCCAGGCGGGCGAGGGCATGTGGGTGCCGCAGCAGCTTCCCGAGATCGCGCAGCCGCTCAAGCGCGCCGGCCTCAAGCTGCGGCCCGAACAGCTCGCCGACCTCACCGGCGACCCGCTGGGCGCGGTGGTCTCGCTGGGCGGCTGCACCGCCAGCTTCGTCTCCCCGCAGGGCCTGGTCGCGACCAACCACCATTGCGCCTACGGCGCCATCCAGCTCAACTCCACGCCGGAAAACAACCTGATGCGCGACGGCTTCTACGCCGAAGCCATCGGTGACGAGATCAGCGCCGGCCCGACCTCGCGCATCTTCGCGCTGGAGTCGATCGAGGACGTGACCGACAAGGTGCAGGCCGCCGTCGCGGCTGCACCCGATGCGCTCGGCCGCACCAATGCCCTGGATGCGATCGAGAAGTCGCTGGTGGCCGCGTGCGAGGCCGAGGACGGCTACCGCTGCCGCCTCTACAGCTTCGCCGGCGGCAACACCTACCGCCTGTTCCGGAACCTCGAGATCCAGGACGTGCGCCTGGTCTATGCGCCCCAGGGCAGCGTCGGCGCCTACGGCGGCGAGGTCGACAACTGGATGTGGCCGCGCCACACCGGCGACTTCGCGTTCTACCGCGCCTATGTCGGCAAGGACGGCAAGCCGGCGCCGTACGCCGAGGACAACGTGCCTTACCAGCCGAAGCAGTGGCTGCGTTTCGCGGACAAGCCGCTGCGCGAGGGCGACTTCGTCATGGTGGCCGGCTACCCGGGCCGCACCGCGCGCTACGCGCTGGCCAGCGAGTTCCAGGACACGCAGGAGTGGCAGTACCCCACGATCGTGCGCCACTACAAGGCGATGCAGAAGATGGTGGCCCAGGCCGGCAAGGCCAATCCGGACATCGAGGTGAAGTACGCCAGCACCATGCGGGGCTGGGAGAACGTCTACAAGAACTACGACAGCCAGCTCGCGGGCTTCGAACGCACCAACGCGATGGCGACCAAGGAGCAGCAGGAAGCGGCGGTGCTGGACTGGGCGCGCGGGCAGGGCGAAGCCGGCCAGGCCGTGCTCGACGCGCACGCCAAGCTGCTCGAGCTCAATGCCACCAGCCGCGCCACGCGCGACCGGGACCTGGTTTTCAGCCAGTTCAACGGCACCGGACTCCTGTCCACCGCGATCCGCGGCTACCGCCTGGCGATCGAGCGCGAGAAGCCCGATGCCCAGCGCGAGCAGGGCTACCAGGAGCGCGACCTCCCGACCCTCGAGGGTGCGGTCCGGCAGATGGAGCGCCGCTACGTGCCCGAGATGGATCGCGGCCTGCAGCGTTACTGGCTCGACCAGTACGTCGCGTTGCCGGAAGGCCAGCGCATCGAGGCGCTGGACAAGTGGCTGGGGGGCCGTGACGCCACGGCCATAGACGGCGCGCTCGACCGGCTCGGCCGCAGCGAACTGGCCGATGGCACCGAGGCGCGGCTGAAGTGGCTGCGCGCCGACCGCACCGCCTACGAGTCCAGCAAGGACCCGGCGATCCGCTATGCGGTGGCGGTGATGCCGACCCTGCTGGCGCAGGAAGCCGAGCGCAAGGCGCGCGCGGGCGATGCGCTGCTGGCGCGCCCGGTCTACCTGCAGGCGGTGGCCGACTACAAGGCGAGCAAGGGCGAGTTCGTGTATCCGGACGCCAATTCCTCGCTGCGCATCACCTTCGGCAACGTCAAGCCCTACACCAAGCTCGACGGCACGCCGCAGAAGGCCTTCACCGTGCTCGAGGAAATCCCCGCCAAGGACACCGGCGAGGATCCGTTCGACGCACCGAAGGCGCTGCTCGATGCGGTCGCCGCGAAACGCCACGGTGGCCTGGCCGACCGTCGCCTGAAGTCGGTGCCGGTCAACTTCCTCTCCGACCTCGACATCACCGGCGGCAACTCGGGTTCGCCCGTGCTCGATGCCAATGGCAAGCTGGTCGGCCTGGCCTTCGACGGCAACTGGGAATCGGTGGCATCGAACTGGGTGTTCGACCCGGTGATGACGCGCATGATCTCGGTCGACCAGCGCTACATGCGCTGGATCATGCAGGAGGTCTACCCGGCTCCGCGCGTGCTGGCCGAACTGGGCCTGGAGCAGAAGCGGTGAGGATCCTCCTCGCCCGCCACGGCGAGACCGACTGGAACCGCGAAGGCCGCTACCAGGGCCAGGAGGACATCCCCCTGTCGGAGACCGGCGTGAAGCAGGCGCTGCGCCTGTGCGAGCGCCTGCACGGCGTCCGCATCGACCGCGCCGTGGCCTCGCCGCTGTCGCGCGCCTATGACACCGCGCGCCTGGCGCTGGGCGAGGCGCGGGCGGACATGCTCGAGGTCGACCAGGACCTGATGGAGATCGCGCATGGCAGCTGGGAAGGCAAGCTTGCCAGCGAGATCCGCGAGGCCGACCCGGAGCGCCTTGCGGCGTGGCGCGACGCGCCCGACAAGGTGCAGATGCCCGGCGGCGAGTCGCTCAGGCAGGTGCTGGAGCGCGCCTGGCCGGCCTTCGCCCGGGCCTGCGATGGCCTGGGGCCGGAGGACACGCTGCTGGTGGTGTCGCACGATGCGGTCAACCGCGTCCTGCTGTGCCGCGTGCTGGGCTTGCCGCTGTTCCGGCTGTGGACGTTCCGGCAGGCCCCGGCCACGCTCAACCTGCTGGAGGGGCCGGACCCTGGGCACCTCGACGTGGTGCGCCTGAACGATTGCGCGCACCACACGCTGCTGTTTGGCGAAGCGGTACACCGGGCACTCTGAACCATGGCCACGCAACGCAGCCTGCAGGACTGGCTCCGCGACATCGAGGGCCGCCACCCGCGTGAGATCGACCTTGGTCTTGCACGCGTGCGCGAGGTCGCCGGGCGGCTCGGACTCGGCCGCCCGGCGCGACTGGTGGCCACGGTGGCCGGCAGCAATGGCAAGGGGTCGACGGTGGCCTTCATCGAGGCCATCGCCGCCGCCAGCGGACTGCGCGTGGGCGCATACACGTCGCCGCATCTCCTGGCCTACAACGAGCGCGTGCGCATCGATGGCGCCGATGCCGGTGACGCCGCGCTGGTCGAGGCGTTCGAGGCGGTCGAGTCCGCGCGCGACGACACCTCGTTGACGTATTTCGAGTACGGGACGCTGGCCGCGCTCTGGCTGTTCGAGCGCGCCGACCTGGACCTCGCGGTGCTGGAGGTAGGCCTGGGCGGGCGCCTCGACGCGGTCAACCTGGTCGACCCCGACGTCGCGGTGATCACCACCGTCGACCTCGACCACCAGGACTGGCTGGGCCATGACCGCGAGACGATCGGTACCGAAAAGGCCGGGATCGCGCGGGCCTGGAAGCCGCTCGTGCTCGGCGAGGACGATCCGCCGTCCAGCGTGCTCGGCCATGCCTACGCCATCGGCGCATCGGCCATCCGGGCCGGAAGCGACTTCCGCTTCGAACGCGAGGGCGATCGCTGGTGGTGGCGCGAACCCGGCTTCGAGCTCGACCTGCCGCTGCCGGGCCTGGCCGCGCCGGCGCAGCTCCGCAATGCCGCCGCGGCGATCGCCGCGCTGCGCGCGCTGGATGTCGACATCGACGACGGCGCCTGGGCGCGCGGGGTGTCGGATGCCCGGCTCCCTGGCCGGCTGCAGCGTTTCGAGTGCGATGGCGTTGAAGTGCTGGTGGACGTGGGCCACAACCCGCAGGCCGCACGCGCACTTGCCGACTGGCTATGCGCGGCCCCGCCCATGCGCACGGCCGCGGTCTATGGGGCACTGGCCGACAAGGACGCGCACGGCGTGGTGGCGGCGCTCGCCGGCTGCGTGGACGCCTGGCATCTGGCCGGGACCGGCGATGCCGGCAGCCGGGGGCGCGATGCGGCTTCGCTTGCCGAGGCACTGGCCGGCGGCGTTGCCGCTGGAGCAACGCAGCATCCCGACACCAATGCCGCGCTCCAGGCAGCCCTCGGGGATGCGGGCGCCGGTGGCCGCGTGCTGGCCTTCGGCTCCTTCCACGTCGCGGCCGCCACACTCGCCTGGCTCGCTGCCGCTGGTTCAGAAGCGGGGACGGGCGGGGCCGTATAATTCCGCGGCCCTCCCGCTGCCCGAGCGCCCATGGATTCCGGACTGAAACAGCGCCTCATCGGCGCCGCGGTACTGATCGCCCTGGCCGTGATCTTCCTCCCCATGCTGGTCCAGGGCCCCGCGCCCGACAGCGGCGTCTCCGATCTCTCGCTGCACGTGCCCGACGCGCCGGCCGGTGACTACGTCACCCGCGACCTGCCGCTGGTGGCGCCCGCGGCCACCGGCGGTTCCGGATTGCTCGCCGCCGACGGCGACCTGGCGACGGTCGACATCGCGGGGCAGCCTGGCGCGGTCTCCGAAGACGCGGCCGAGCTTGCCGGCGGCGTGGAGACCGCTCCGCTGCAGGATGGCGCGCCGTCCGCGGCCCAGGCGCTCCCGGCACCGATGCCCGCGGCCACCCCGGACGCGGACAGCGCATCGACGGTAGCCGGGGCCGCACGCGCGGGCGATGTAGCGACCACGCAAGACGCACCGCCTGCGCAGGATCCGCCGGCCATGGCCGAAGCGCCGAAGCCGGAGCCACCCGCCGCAGAGCCCGCGACGCCGGCGGCACCACGCCTGCCCCCGGCCACCGCCGGCGGGGATTACGCGGTCAACTTCGGTGCCTATGGCAGCCGCGCCGATGCCGGGACCGTCGTCACCCGCCTGCGCCAGGAAAACCTGCCGGCCTACGTCGAGGAAACCCGCGTGGGCGGCCGGGATGCCTGGCGTGTGCGCATCGGTCCGTATGCCACCCGTGCACATGCCGAAACCGCTCGGGTACGCGCCGGTGCGATCGGCTCGCGTGCGCAGGCCAGCGTGGTGGCGCTCGATGCCGCTGCCCCGGCGGCTGCCGGCGAGCG
>DATBUS010000079.1:0-19691 GCA_036515815.1 Luteimonas sp. | reverse complement strand
CGGCCGGTGAGGCCGTGTCGATTAAGGACGCCCAGCGTGTATCTTTCACCCTGGGTGAGCTGGCTGTACATGAAGGATCGTCTCTTGCCGGAGAAGTCCTCCCCAGTCTGCCAGCTCACCTTTTCCTTTCCGGGTGGCGCGGGTGTTGCACTTACTTTGTTAACCTGCGCGGCCTGACAATTTATCCAAGCCGACGCCGCTTGGAGCCTCAACTCAACTGTCAGGCGACGGAATGCATCCTACGGATCGGCGGGTAAAAGCAGCGTTCCGGGCTACCATTGCAACCGGCGTTGCTGGGCTTCTGCTCCTCGTGCCTGGCATCAACGTGATTCTTCTCATTGGTGTAATGCTGCCTCTCTGGACTATCAGCGGTATGGGCGTTCCCGGTCTAGGTCGCGAACTGCACGGGTTCTTTATTCCTAGCCCAGTTGGTTGGAGCATCGTGGCGGTTGTTGTCTGGACGGCGTGCTTCGCGTTCTTCTCCGCAACTTTGAGAAGGCGGGCCTAGCCTGGTCGCCCGTCGCCTGACAATGCGTTCAAGCCGAAGCCGCTTCGTTCCGCAAAGCACATGGCAGGAACAACTGGCTATGTGCTTTGCTCCACTACGTTGCCCGGCTTGGCTTGGGTGTCAGCTCCCCCAACATGAAAATCGCCCCCGAATACGCAGTCGAGCATACGAAGCGCGAACGGATCCGATCTGTGGTGGTGGCAGCAGCACTCGGCATGCCAGGGCAGCCGGCCTGGCATTCCATGTCGCGGTGGCACGGCTTGCCGCCTGGGAGCTCGTCGAAGTCGACGCCGCTTCGCGGCGCGGCCTTCAGGTGTCAGGCCGCACAGGGAGAGAACCATGGTAATCGATCTGTTTGATCTGGCCGCCAGCTGGCTCGATCTGTTGCTGGTGCGTCGCTTCATCATCCCCACCGCTGCGGGCATCATCGTAGCTCTGGGTGTCTACTATTTGACCGGTCAGACTCCGGGATCCGCTGCGGTAGCGTTCGCAATCGCAGTTCTGGGGATAGTTTTTGGTGTGGTTTGGCATATCGCGGGCGGCAGCAAGCCGGGTGCCGCCTGACGATTGGTTCATGCCGCTGCCGCTTCGCGGCACGGCTTAATTCTGGTCTTGGGCCCCAGCGTCACACTCATCCGCCTCCAAGCGTCCATGCCTCAACCAACTATCCGGAGAGATCCATGCACAGCAGCGCGTCTGGGATGAGGGGCAGGATGATCGGTGCTGGTCTTGCGGTAGGCGCGGGAGTGGGAAGCGCCGCGGGATATGCTCTTGGCAACATGCCGGTGGGCGTCGCAGTCGGGGTCGCCATAGGTGTTCTTGCAGGGGCTTTTCTGGATCGTCGGCGACAGTAGGGCTCGGACCGCAGCGCAGCGGCCTGACGATTCATTCAAGCGCGGCTCCGCCGCGGCACGGCTCGATCCGTTGTCAGGCGCCTGGTGCACCACAAGGAGGCGTGAGGTGAAACTGACGGACTCTGAAATTCGCCACTTCAGGAACGTACTGTGGGGCACGCGCTTTTGGGCGTGGTTCCGGTGGGTGTTGCTGGGAATTCTTGGCTACACCGCTGTCGCGCACTTCAGTGGCTGGAAGCCGCTGGCACGCCCGGATTGGCTGCTTGCCGGAGCGCTCTACATGCTTGTGGCCTGGCCGGGTCTGTGCCGCACTTACGTATTTCATACGCTTCGCCGCGTTGTGGCAGAGGACCCGGAGGCGCGGGCGCAGCTTGCTGCGGCTGGCGTCAAGGGTTTTGCGTCAAGTGCCCCGTCTGAGCGCGCCTGACCGTATGTTCACGCTCAACCGCTTCGAGGCGGCCTGGTTTCAGTGCGAGGCCGCAGCATGAGGTTCTTCTTCCAGCCGAGGTAAACGCCATGCAGATCCATTATCTCGAGATAGTGACCGAGGACGTTGATGCGGTGTGCGCTGCGTACGCCGCGATGGGAGACGTGCGGTTCGGCGAGCCTGAAGCCGCGCTCGGCAACGCACGCACCGCGGCATTAGCGGGTGGCGGACTCGTGGGTGTACGCGCGCCCTTGCGCGAAACCGAGAAGCCGGTAGTGCGTCCCTACTGGCTGGTAGATGACATCGCAGGGGCTGTTGCGGCTGTGGTCAAGGCAGGCGGACAGGTCGCCGTTCCACCAACGGACTTGCCTGGCCACGGGACCTTTGCCATCTACCTGCACGGCGGCAATGAGCATGGGTTATGGCAGCTCCAGTCCGCGGGAGAACGGCCGCGGCGTTGACGCGACCAGCGCTCGCGGCCGCGCGGCGGACACGTCGAGCGGCTTGCGATACGGTGTTGCACAGCCATCGGGGATCGAGTTTCTGCCGCTCTGCGCGGCGGCTTGATTCTGGTGTCAGCTCTCCAAGGAAAGGAAATCGCCACGTGAAAAAGCTTCTCCCCTCCATCGCCCTGGTCGTCGTGCTGGGTTCTGGATGCGCCACCGCACCACGACCTGCGATGACCTCGCCCGCCAATGCCTGGATCACGCCGCAACAGGCCGTTCTTCTCGCTGCGAACGCAGCGCCTGACGGCGTCCCCGGAACCTTTGCCATGACGGTCCAGGCAACCGGCACGCAGAATGGGCGGGGCTTCCTCAACTCCGAGTTGGACTACCGGGATCAAAGGAACCTGAGCGTGGTTCTGAGCCCGCAGGCGGTCCAGGGGTTGCAGGAACGCCTTGGTGCCGATCCGCTCGTGGCGCTCCAGGGCAAGAACATCCTGGTCACCGGTTCTGCTGCACGTACCAGGATCGCCTTCATCGTCGACGGCGTGCCGACGGACAAGTACTACTACCAGACGCACGTCAACGTCACTGACGCCAGCCAACTGGTCATCGAGTAGAGAGTCAACGATCCGGCTGTTCGGCGTCACCGCGATCCTCGACGCAATGAACCCGGCCCAAGGGGCGCGCGGGGCAGCGCATTCCGCGCTTGCCATTTGCGCCGTGCCCCGGTGCAATGACGCCGAACCCGGAGTGCCGGGGTATCGGGGAAAATCCAATGCATCCTGCGAAAGCCGTTTCGGCCGCCGCGCTGTTCCTGGCCAGCAGCTTCGCCTTCGCCGGCGAGTACTCCGACCGCCTGTCAGGCTGCCTGGTGAATTCGGCATCGCCCGCGGACCGCACGGCGCTGGTGCGCTGGATCTTCGGTGCGGTTGCCAGCCACCCGGAAGTGGCCGACATCTCCCGCCTGACGCCGGAGACCTGGGACGCGATCTCGAGGCAGGGCGCATCGGTGTTCGAGAAGCTGATCACCGATACCTGCGCGGCCGAGTCGCGCGAGGCGATCCTCAATGAGGGCATGGCGGGCTACCAGAAGGCGTTCGAGACGCTCGGGGCCACCGCGGCGGGCGGGCTGCTGTCGGATCCCTCGGTTGCGCGGGCGATGGCCGACCTCAGCACGCACCTGAGCGAGGAGAAGATCATGAAGGCGCTGATGACCGGGGAGTCCCAGGGCGAGTGAACGCGCGCGTGGCCGCCTGCGGCCCCGTGGCCTGATCCGCCGCCCCACGCCATGGAGCTGCTCAAGGCCCTCGCGCTGTTCGTGGCCACGGCTGTGGCCGAGATCGTCGGCTGCTACCTGCCCTACCTGTGGCTGAAGGAAGGCCGGACGGCCTGGCTGCTGCTGCCCGCCGCCCTCAGCCTGGCGGCCTTCGTGTGGTTGCTCACGCTGCATCCGCATGCGGCCGGGCGCGTGTATGCGGCCTATGGCGGCGTGTACATCACCGTGGCGCTGATGTGGCTGTGGGCGGTGGACGCGGTGCGGCCGTCCGTCACCGACTGGATCGGCGTGGGCCTGTGCCTGCTCGGCATGGGCGTGATCATCCTGGGCGCGCGCCAGGCCTGAGCCCGCGCCCGGCGTCAGCGCTCGCCGCCAGCGCCACCGAAGCGTTCGCCGAAGAAGTCGCCTTCGTTCCACGTCGGCCGCGCATCGGCATCGCCGATCCTGCGCCCGAGCTGTGCCGACAGCCGCGCCAGCCGCGCCGCATCGCCGTATTCGATCGGCAGGTCGGCCTGGTCGCAGGGGCGGTGGTAGCAGTTGCGCATGAACCAGGTGGCGGAGACCTTCGGGTCGCGTTCGGGGTCGGCGGGTTCGATGCCGCCGTCGAGGTAGACGGCCGGGATGCCTTCGCGCACGAAGGAGAACTGGTCGCTGCGGACGAAGGTGGCCTCTTCGGGGAAGGGGTCGGGCGACACCTTGACGCCCACGTCGCGCGCGGCGTCACGCACCGTGGCCTCGAGCGAGGAATGCTCCACGCCGATCGGCACCACGTCGCGGCTGGGCGCGGTCAGCACCGGCATGTCGAGGTTGATGTTGGCCACCAGCGTGCCGCCGGCCGGCGGGTTGCGCGCGAACCAGCGCGAGCCGAGCAGGCCCTGCTCCTCGGCGGTGACGGCGACGAAGGCCTGCGAGCGGCGCGGCGCGTCCTCGGCCGAGGCCAGTTCGCCGGCGGCCGCGGTCATGATCGCCACACCCAGGGCGTTGTCGAGCGCGCCGTTGTAGATCGTGTCGCCGTCGACCTCGATGCCGGTGCCGACGTGATCCAGATGGGCGGTGTGCACCACGTACTCGTCGGCGAGCGCCGGGTCGCGGCCACGCAGCACGCCGACCACGTTGCGCGAGTCCAGCGGCTCCACGCGCGTGCGCACTGCCAGCGACAGCCGCACCGGCATGTCGAAGCCGCCGGCCTGGCCACTGCGGGCACGGTCGGCCAGCTGCGCGGCGCTGCGTTGGCCGCCGGCGAACAGGGTGTCGGCCGCGGCCGCGCTCACGCGTGCCACCACCTGCAGCGAGGGGAAGGTGTCGATGCCGCGGCCATCGGCATCGCGCAGGCGCATCGAGGGCCGGTCCCAGCCGGCGGCGCTGCGGGCCCAGGGGGTGCGGACCTCGTCGGCCGCGGTGCCCACGAGCACCGCCGCGACGGCACCGCGTTCTGCCACGCTGCGCAGCTTCTCATCGAGCGAGGCATGGAAGGCGCGGCGGGTGTTGTCGAAGCGCTCCGGCGCGCCGCCGAACATCACCGCCACCTTGCCGCGCAGGTCCAGGCCGGCGAAATCGTCATGCCCAAGTTCCGGCGCATGGATCGCCTGGCCGACGAACACGGCGGGTGCATCGGCCTTCGCGTCCGCGGTGTTGAAGTTCGCCATCGGCAGGAACTGGTCCTGGAACGCCAGCGCCACCGAACGTCCGTCGAGCTGCACGGCCAGGCGCGCGCCGTCCGGCACGAGGGTGGCGCGCAGCAGCGGTACGCGCTGGAACCAGCCGCCCTCGTCGCCGCCGGGGGCCAGCCCGGCTTCGGCAAAGCGTTCGGCCACGTAGTCGGCGGCCATGTCGAACCCGGCGGTGCCGGTTTCGCGGCCCTGCATGCGGTCGTTGGCCAGGGTGCGCACGTCGCCTTCGATGCGGGCGGCCGCAGGGTCGGCCGATGGCATCGCGGCGGCCGCGGCATCGGCGTCCGCCGCGTCATCGCGACCACAGGCCGACAGGCCGGGCAGCAGGGCGAGGGCACTGGCGAGCACGAGGGCGGCCGTCGGGCGACGGCAGTGGGCAGCAGGCATGGCGGGTCCGGCAGGCGGCGACGGGCGCAAGCCTAGCGTGTGGCGGCCCCGCGCAGGAACGCTTCGCCGATCGCGCGCGCGTCCGTATAGGGTTCGGGATCGTTGCGGTTGGTGAGCAGCACCACGGTCAGGCCTTGCGCCGGCCAGCGCAGGATCACGTTGCGGAAGCCGATGGTCTCGCCCGAGTGCCACTGCAGGCCCTGGCCATCCAGGCGCCAGCCGTAGCCATAGGCGTCGACATCGGCCTCGCCGGTGGGGGTGGTGGTGTGCGCTGCGAAGGCCAGTGCGCGCGATGCATCGGTCAGCAGGCGGTCGTCGGACAGCGCGGCGTCCCACCTGGCCAGGTCGTCGATGGACGAGTAGATGCCGCCATCGCCCAGGACGGCGCTGGTGGTGGACTGGTCGGTGCGGCGCCAGGAGTCGCCATCGGCGCTGTGGCCGTAGGCGCGGTCCGGCACCTCGTTGCTGCCATCGACGAAGGCGACGCTTCCGTCCATGCCCAGCGGCGCGAAGATGCGTTCGCGCAGGAACTCCGGATAGCGGCGGCCCGAGGCCTTTTCCACCACGAGCGCGAGCAGGGCATAGCCGGTGTTGCTGTAGCGGTAGGCGCTGCCGGGGGCGAAGAAGGGCTGGCCCGTAGGCGCTGCGCGGCCTTCGGCATCGGCAGCCTGCGCGGCCGCGGGCTTGGACGCGGCGTCGGCGGCGAAGGCTGCAGTGCGCGCGTCCGTGTTCGCGTCCGCGGCGCCGGTTTCACCTGCGCTCCCGCCCTCGCCATCGCCCCCACGACCGTCCGCCGCGCACGGCGTGCCGCCAGCCAGGAGGCACAACACGTCGGCATCGCGCACCTGGTCCGCGAAGTCCGCGGCCATCAGGTCTTCGTAATCGGGCAGCCCCGAGGTGTGGCTGAGCAGGTGGTGCAGGGTCACGCCGTTGGCGCTGGC
This sequence comes from Luteimonas sp., assembly GCA_036515815.1. GTDB lineage: Bacteria > Pseudomonadota > Gammaproteobacteria > Xanthomonadales > Xanthomonadaceae > Luteimonas. Next base: position 13,182 of record DATBUS010000079.1, on the reverse strand, counting down.
GGGCAGCGCCGGCAGCCAGCGGCGCACCGGGTCGTCCAGGCGCAGGCGGCCGTCCTGCGCCAGCAGCAGCACGGATGCGGCGGTGAACTGCTTGCTGACCGAAGCCAGGCGGAAGTTGGTGGCGGGCGTCACCGGCGTTCCGGCGTCGACATCGGCCAGGCCCACGGTGCGGCGCAGGACCGGCTCGCCGTCCTTCACCACCAGCAGCGCGGCACCGGGCACGTCGTCGCCGGTGTAGCGCGCGAGGCGGGCATCGACGGTAGCCACGGGATCTCCGGCCGACGCGGCGGCACAGGGCAGGAGGGTCATGAGCAGGGCGAGGGCGGTGTGCAGGCGCATGGCCCGAGTCTAGCGCCCGAATCCTGGCCACGCGCGCGGACACGTGGCCGCGTCGAAACCGCCCGTGCCCTGATCCGGCAGGCAACGCGATGAGTGGTCAGGGTGCCCGGCGCGGTGGAAACGGCAGCACCTTGCCGCGTTCCTCCTCCACCGGCTCCGGGCGCTGCCAGATCACCGGCACGTCGTCGGGCAGGTCCGGTTCGAACTGCGCGCGCTCGGCCGCAGCGCGCGCGGCATCGGCGGCCGCCTGCTCCTCCTCCAGCTCCCAGCTGTAGCGCTTGCGCGGCGGCGCCGGGTCGAGCCGGCGGAACAGCCAGGCCGCGACGATGCCGCCCACCGCGCCGCCCAGGTGCGACTGCCAGGACACGCCGGGCTCGCGCGGCAGCACGGTCAGCAGCATGCCGCCGTAGAACAGGAAGCCGATCATGGTGGCGGCGATGGCGGCGCGGTCGCGGCGCAGCACGGCCAGCGCGAACACCAGGAACATCAGCCCGTGGGTCACGCCACTCGCGCCCAGGTGGTGGGACCCCGGGTCGCCGAGCAGCCAGGCACCGAGGCCGGAGCCCAGCCACATCAGCGGCAGGCCGCGCAGCGCGGCCTTCGGGTACACCCACAGGGCCAGGGTGCCGAGGAACATCACCGCCGCGCTGTTGGCCACGATGTGCTCGAGCGAGCCATGCAGGAGCGGTGCGGTCAGGAGGCCGATGAGGCCCTCGATGCTGCCGGGTCTCACGGCGAACAGGCGTGCATCGAAGCCGGACTGGGCGGCGAACACCACCGCCAGCACCGCCACGAACGCGGCCGACAGCCCCACGGCGCGGCGGAAGCGCTGCCAGTCGGCCGCGCGCTGGGTGGCCGAATCCGGCGGATGGTCGTGGGCGGGCAGGTGCATGGACCCAGCATGGCGGCGGACGGCGGCAACGCAAGGGCGGACGTGCTGTTCGCGCCGCGGTGCATGACCCGGCAGCGCGGGGCAGGGCGGCGGCAACCGGTAGAATTGCGCCATGAACGAAGCCCTCCCCGTCGTCCGCCTGCGCAACGCCTGGCGCTCCAGCCACCCGTGGATCTTCCAGAAGCTGGTGGAGAAGCCCAACCCGCGGCCCAAGCCCGGGACCATCGTCGACGTGGTCGGCATCGACGGCGAATGGATCGGCCGCGGCTTCTACAACGGTCACTCGCGCATCGCGGTGCGGATCCTGGAGACGCATCCGGATGTCCCGGTCGACGCCGGCTGGTTCTCGCGGAAGATCGCCGAGGCCGTGGCGCTGCGCCGCGACGTGCTGCGCCTGGACGAGGTCTCCGACGCCTGGCGCGTGGTGCACAGCGAGGGCGATGGCCTGAGCGGCCTGGTGGTGGACCGTTACGCCGACCTGCTGGTGCTGGAGTACTTTTCGGCCGGCATGTTCCGCCACCGCGAATGGATCATGGCCGCGCTGCGCGAACAGTTCCCCGGCTGCCGTTTCCACGCCTTCGCCGACGAGCACGTGCAGAAGCAGGAAAGCTTCGACTTCCACGGCACGCCCGGCACCGAGCCCGCGATCATCACCGAGCACGGGATCCGCTTCCGCGCCGACCCCGCGGGCGCGCACAAGACCGGCTTCTTCGCCGACCAGCGCGAGAACCGCGAGTGGCTGAGCCGCCAGGTGGCCGGAAAGCGCGTGCTGGACCTGTGCTGCAACACCGGCGGGTTCGCGGTGTATTCGGCGGTGCGCGGCGCGAGCGAGGTCGTGGGCGTGGACATCGACGCCGACGTGATCGAGATCGCCAAGGGCAACGCGAAGTTGAACGGCGTGCGCCCGCGCTTCGTGCAGGCCGACATCTTCCCGTGGCTGCGCGATGCCTCGAACGCGGGCGAGCAGTTCGACGTGGTGGTGCTGGATCCGGCCAAGATGACGCGCGACCGCGAGCAGGTGATCCCGGCGCTGAAGAAGTACCTGGACATGAACAAGCTGGCGCTGTCGGTGGTGAAGCCGGGCGGGCTGTTCGCGACCTTCTCCTGCACGGGCCTGGTGGCCGAGGACCAGTTCCTGGACATGCTGCGGCGCGCGGCGTTCTTCTCAAACCGCACGGTCCAGGTGCTCAAGGTGTCGGGCGGCGGGCCGGACCACCCGTTCATGGCCAATGCGCAGGAGTCGCGCTACCTCAAGGCCGTGTTCTGCCGCGTACTGGACTGACCTGCAGGAGCGGCTAAAGCCGCGATTGATGGTTGTGCCGGGACGGTGCATCGCGGCTTTAGCCGCTCCTACAGGGTGGGTATCGACCGCACGGGCGCCTGCTGCATGCACAGGGTTTGTACAGGCCCCCGATTGATCAACGGCTAACCGGAGCGTGCCTAGCGTGACAGGGCCGCAGCGGGCACGGAGGACGTGCCGCCACTGCGGTCCGACCCTGTCACCGCTCCGGAGCCTCCCATGCGTACCCTCCTGATCCTCCCCCTGGCCCTGCTCGCCGCAGGTTCCGCGCACGCCGCCGGTCCCGAGGCCGGGCGCTGGTCGATGTCCCTCGTCGGCGGCGTCGACGTGCCCGTCAACGGCGACGTCCACGATGGCGCCACCGTGGTCATCCCGGACCTCGGCCCGCTCAACCCCGACCTCACCGGCATCGATGCCGAGCTGCGTATCGGCGCGCGCGGGCACGACCGCATCTACGACACGGCCGGGACCGTCGGCCTCGAGTTCGCCTACGCGCCGAGCGACAGCACCGAGTTCTTCGGCCAGGTCCGCCGCACCGAGGCCGACGACGGCATGGTGCAGGTCGGTGGTGCCTACGTGCCCGCGCTGGACACCGAGCTGCCGGTCTACGGCACCTTCGAGGACTATTCCGCGCTGTCGGCGGAGCTTGGCTACCGGATGTACTTCGGCACCGCCGGCACGGCGCGTCCGTTCGTGGGCGCCCGCATCGGCGCCACGCGCGTCGACGAGATCCGCGCCACGTTCGAGATCCCGGCGGCGGACATCGTCATTCCCGACGCGCCGTTCTACGACTCCGGCTGGGTGGCCAGCGGCGGGCTCGACGTGGGCGTGATCTTTCCCATCGGCGAGACCTTCAGCATGACGCTGGCCAGTGGCGTGCGCTACACCGCCGACCCGAAGGACGACGACAGCGCCATCGGCGGCCTGGGCCTGGCCTCGATCAACGACACCGGCAGCCGCTTCTCGGTGCCCGTGACGCTTTCGGCACGCTGGGATTTCTGAGCGTGCCCGCGTGCCCGCTGGCCGGGTGACAGTCGGCGGGCACGCGTCTTTTTCCTCGGGTCTCAGGGGCTGCGAACCGGCCGGCTTACACTGCCGGCATGAATGTCGAACTGCTCCTGATGCTGATGCTGGTGGCCGCGCTCGCGGCCATCGTATTCCTGGTGCTGCAGCTGCGCCGCAACCCGCTTGCGGGCGAGCTGCGTGCCGAGCGCGAGGCCAACCGCGCCGCGGTCGAAGCGGCCGGTCGGCTGCAGGGCCAGCTCGGCGCGGCGGGTGCGGAGCTGGACGCCGCGCGCGCGCGGCACGAGCGCGATGCCGAGGCCATGTCGGCGCTGCGCGGCGAACTGGAGGCCGCCCGCGCGCAGGCCAGCCTGGCCGAGCGCAGCCTGGCCGAACGCAGCGAGGCGCTGGCCTCGATGCAGCGCCGCGCCGAGGCCGCCGAAGCCAACTGCAGCGAACTCCGCGAGCAGTGTTCGCGGTCCGAACGCAGCTGCGCCGAGCTGTCGGCCAACCTGGAACACGCCCAGCGCGCGCGCGCCGAGATGCAGGCCTTCATCGACGAGGCACGCACGCGGCTGTCGTCGGACTTCGCGGCGCTCGCGGGCAAGGTGTTCGAGGAACGCGGCAAGCAGTTCGAAGCCAGCGTGCGCGCGGCCAGCCAGCAGGGCCGCACCGATATCGAAGGCCTGCTCAAGCCCTTCCAGGAGCGCCTGGGCGAATTCCGCACCCGCATCGACACGCTCTACAGCGAGGAGGCGAAGGAGCGTTCGGCGCTGTTTGGTGCGGTCACCGAGCTCAAGACCCTCAACCAGGACATGGCCGGGCACACCGCGGCGCTCACGCGTGCGCTCAAGGGCAGCAGCAAGGTGCGCGGCGACTGGGGCGAGCTGATCCTGGAAAGCGTGCTGCGTGGCAGCGGCCTCGAGGAGGGCGTGCATTTCGAGCGCCAGGCCGGCGTGCGCGACGAGGAGGGCCGCGCGCTGCGTCCGGACGTGGTGGTGTTCCTGCCCGACGAGCGCAGCGTGGTTGTGGACAGCAAGGTCAACCTGGTCGCGTGGCAGGAAGCGATGGACGCGTCCGACGAGCCGGAGCTGCACGCGGTGGCACTGCGCCGCCACTGCGACGGCCTGCGCCGGCACGTGAAGGACCTGGCCGACCGCGCCTATCCGGCGGCCATCGGGCCGCAGGCACTCGACGTCACCATCGCCTTCGTGCCGATCGAGGGCGCGCTGTCGGCGGCGCTGGGCTCGGACCCGTCGCTGCAGACCTATGCCTTCGAGAACAAGGTGGTGTTCGCCTCACCCAACACGCTGATGGCGCTGCTGCGCGTGGTCGACCGGCTGTGGACGCGCGACCGGATCCATCGCCAGGCATTGCAGATCGGCGAGACCGGCGGGCTGCTGCTGGATGCGCTGCAGGGCTTCCTGGAGGACTTCGAGCAGGTCGGCACGCGGCTGGATGCCGTGCAGAAGTCGTACGGCAACGCCAAGCGGCGGCTGGATGATTCCAACCGCAGCGTGCTGGCGCGCGCGCGCCGCCTGGCCGAACTGGGCGTGCGCGGGAAGAAGGCGCTGCGCGAGGAGCTGAGGCCGGATGGTGCCGCGCTGGCGCTGCCGGGGGCGGACGAAGAGCCCAGCCTGGCCGCCGACGGCGACATGACCGCCTGACACCCCACCCACCTGTAGGAGCGGCTATAGCCGCTCCTACAGGTTCCGTCAGGGTGCGGGCGGGTTCGCGCCGGGGACGATGGGCATGACGTCGACCGGGACGGTCGGGTTGGTCTCGTCGTCCAGCAGGTAGTCCGGCAGGTCGCCGCCCTGGTCGTCGCGGATGCGATCGCCGTGGATCTGGTAGTAGCGGCGCTGCATCCAGGCGTCGCGCACCAGGGCGTATTCGTCGGCGGCACCTTCGCGCAGGCGGTCGACGGCAAACAGCTGGGTGCGCAGGTCGACCAGGGCCAGGCCCTGCAGGCCGATGCGCACCTTGTCGTCGTTGATCTGGCGGGTGGGCGAGACCTGGCCGTCGCCGACCAGGCCGAACACGTCGCGCACCGTGCGCGGGCCGAACAGCGGCAGTTCCACGTAGCGCGACTGCTCCCAGCCCCAGACGCCCAGGGTCTGGCCGAAATCCTCGCTGCGGTTGGGAATCTTCATGCGGGTGGCGGGGTCGAACAGGCCGCCGATGCCGATGGTGGCGTTCACCAGGAAGCGGCCCAGCGACTGCCCGGCCTGCTTGGGCTTGCCCTGCAGCAGCGCATTGAGCGCGCCCACCGGCTGGCCGAGGTTGGAAAAGAAGTTGCCCACGCCCAGGCGCACCGGGCGCGGCACCACCTTCACGTAGGCGCGCGCCAGCGGCTCGGCCACGGCGCGGTCGATGGCCATGTTGAAACCGTGCACCTTGCGGTTCCAGTTCTCCCACGGGTCGTGCCCGGGCGTGCCGATGGCGGCCGGCTCGGGCAGGGTGGCGTCGGCGATCGGGTCATAGACATTGCCGCCATAGATGGCGGCGTAGTCGAGCTCGGCCTGGGTGGCGGCAACGGCGGGGTCGTCTGAAGCCGCCGCGGCGCTTCCATCCTGTCCGACCACCGCGGGGTCCGTGCCTGCGACCATCGCCATGGAGGCGTGGTCGCCATCGTGCGCGTGGTCGTGCGACGTCGTGGCGCCATGGTCCAGCGCCATCGGCGCGTAGGCGTCGGACGTGCCGTCGTTGACGACCGGTTGCCCCGATGCGTCGGTCGCGACACCGCCGACTGCAGAGGATGCGGAAGCCGGCGCGTCCGCGGCCAGCGACGGCGCAGCCTCGCGCGGCGCATTGCCCGCACAGCCGGCCAGGAGGGCGATGCCAAGCGCGAACGCGGCAACGCGCATCGGAGTGTGGGTCTGGCTGTGCATGGCGGTATGCGTCCTTGTCAGGCGCCGAAGCCGAGGCCCGCGTCGAGGCGGTAGGCGGCGCGCAGGTCGGCGAGGCCGGGCGGGCTGCCGGTGACCTCGATGCCGGCGCTGCCGGCGGCGTCGGCCAGGGCCGACAACAGCGCCAGGCCGGCGCTGTCGATGCGGGTCACGCCCGCGATGACGATGCGGCGCGTGCCCGCGCACTGCGGGCGCGCGCTGCGCCACAGCGCGGGCACGTGCTCGCCGGTGACGTCGCCACTGACATGCAGCGCGTCACCGTCACGGCGTACGGCGGTTTCAGTTGCCGGCATCGGCCTGGATCCGCCCGGCACGCAGGTCGGCCGCGACGTCGCGGATCGACTTGCGCGACAGCGGGGTGTCGAACTGCTGGCGGAAGGTCTGCACGAACGACACGCCCTCCACCATCACGTCGAACACGCGCCAGCCATCGGCGGTCTGCCGCATCAGGTAGTCCACCGGGATCGGCTCGCCACCCTGGCGCAGCATCTCGCTCGACACCTTCACGCCCAGGCCGCGCGGCAGCGGGGTCTCGGACTTCACGCGCACGCGCAGGCGGGTGTTGAAGTCGAGCAGCGAGCTGCCGTAGCGGCGCATCAGGCTGTCGGCCAGCGCGTCGGCGAACACCTTCACCTCGGCATCGTCGGCGCCGCGGCCGTGGCGGCCCAGCACCTGGCGCGCCGAGTACTCGCGGTCGAACATCTGGTCGAACTCGCCGGCGATGAAGGCCTGCAGCTTGCCGCGGTCGGCGGTGAACTCGGCGCGGCGCGACTCCAGCGTGCTGAGGATGCGCTGGCTGTTGTCGAGCACGAGCTTGCTGGGCGAGCCCTGGGTGGTGGCACTGGCGGCCGGCGCGGCCGCGGCCTGCGCGCTGGCACCGAAGGGCGCAGCGGCGAGCAGGGCGGACGCGATGACCAGCGAAAGCAGGGAACGGGACGTCATGGGGTGATCTCCGTGGGGGGCGGGGCGTCGGTGGCGGGCGCGTCGGCCGCCTCGGGGGTATCGGCGCTGGCGCCATCTTCGCCGCCGCCGCTGAACATGTACTTGCCGACCATCTGCATCAGGTCGACGGCGGGCTGCGTGTAGACCAGTTCCTCGCCGGGCTGGAACACCTCCAGGTCACCGCCGGGCTGCAGGCCGACATAACTTTCGCCCAGCAGGCCGCCGGTAAGGATCTGGGCCGAGGTGTCGATCGGGATCTCGTTGAACCGGCTGTCGATGGCCAGGGTCACGATGGTGTCGAACTTCACCGGATCAAGGTCGATGCCCGAGACGCTGCCGATCGTCACGCCACCGACCTTCACCGGCGCGTTGGGACGCAGCTGGCCGAGATTGGTGAAGCGCGCGGTCAGTTCGTAGGTATCGCGCGCGAAACCGAACTTGCCATTGGTCGACGCGATCGCCAGCACCAGCACCGACGCCAGCGCCAGCACCAGGAAGGCACCAACGGCGAACTCAAGTCTCGGGCCACGTGATGTGTTCATTGGGGTTGCCTCTTGAAGAGCTTTTTTTGCCACGGATCGGCGGCAAAAGCCTTTCCTGCTTCTGTCATCGGAACAGCAGCGCGGACAGGACGAAGTTGAACATCAGCACCAACAGCGATGCGTTCACAACCGCGCGGGTGGTGGCGACCGAGGTGCCTTCGATGGTGGGTTCGGCGTGGAAGCCGACGTAGGCCGCGACCAGGGCCGCGGTGCCGCCGAAGATGGCCGACTTCAGGAAGGCGACCAGGAAGTCGCTGCGGAAATCGACCACGTCGCGCATGGTCTGCCAGAAGGTGCCGTTGTCGACGCCGAGGATCTGCACGGCCTCGAACCAGCTGGCGGTCAGCGCCAGGCTCACGAAGAAGGCGGTGAGCAGCGGCACGCAGATCACGGCGGCCCAGAAGCGTGGCGCCACCGCCTTGGCCACCGGGTCGATGGCCATCAGGCCCAGGGCCTGGATCTGGTCGGTGGCGCGCATCAGCGCGAGTTCCGCCGCGATCGACGAGCCGGCGCGGCCGATGAAGAGCAGCGCGGTCAGCACCGGCGCCAGTTCGCGGTACAGGCCCAGGCCGATCAGCACGCTGACCTGGTTGGCGGCGCCATAGGTTTCCAGCGCGCGGTAACCCAGCAGCGTCAGCGACAGGCCGACGAAGGCGCCACCCACGGCGATGATGGGCAGCGAGCGCGCGCCGATCTTGTAGATCTCGCGCACCAGTTCGACGAAGAAGTCGCGGGTGGGCTTCGAGGCCGCGAACACCGACAGCGAGAACAGGCCGGCGCGGCCGAGCGAGCGGGTGCTGGAGACGAAGGGCATCAGCGGGTCTCCGCGTCAGGCGGCGGCGCGGTGGTGGTGCCGGCTGCGGCAGGCGCGCCCGGCATGACGCGCGCCGGTGCCGCGGCTTCGGCTCGCGCCAGCGCGTCGCGCGCGCTGGGCGGCTGCGCCGACGCGGGATCAAAGGCGATCGGGCCGTCGGGCTCGCCGCGCAGGAACTGGCGCAGCAGCGGGTCCTCGCTGGCTTCGAGCTCGTCCGGCGTGCCGGCAAACACGATGCCGCGGTTGGCCACCACCAGCGCCTGGTCGGCGATGGGCAGGGTCTCGCGCACGTGGTGGCTGACGATGATGCTGGTCATGCCGAGCGTGGCGTTGAGGCGCGCGATCAGCGACATGATCACGCCCGAGGCGATCGGGTCGAGCCCGGTCAGCGGCTCGTCGTACAGCATCAGCGGCGGGTCGAGCGCGATCGCGCGCGCCAGCGCCACGCGGCGCGCCATGCCACCGGAGAGCTCCCGCGGATACAGGTCGGCCGCGGTGCGCAGGCCCACGGCGTGCAGCTTCATCAGCACCAGTTGTTCGATCACCCGCGCCGGCAGCTTCGTGTGCGTGCGCAGCGGCAGGGCCACGTTCTCGCCGGCGGTGAGGTCGGTCAGCAGGCCATTGCCCTGCAGCAGCACGCCGATGCCCTTGCGCAGCTGCAGCAGCTCGCGCTGGCGGCGTGGCACCGGCTGGCCGAAGACTTCCACCGTGCCGGCGGCCGGCGGCAGTTCACCGGTCAGCGCCGCAAGCAACGTGGATTTGCCGCTGCCGGAGGGCCCGAGGATCGCGGTCACACTGCCGCGCGGCACCACCAGGTCGATGCCCGACAGGATCGTGCGCGCACCGCGGTCCAGGCGCACGCCTGAGAGGCGGACGGCGGGGACGTTCGATGCGGATTGCGCAACGTGGGGCATGGGCCTGGGGGAAACCGGGGGGCGGAACCGGCGAAGCATCGCGTGAAGCGGCTGAACGCGGGCGGAGCGGGGCCTGCCCATTATCGCCGATGTGCTGCGGTCCCGCCGGGCATCCGCTCCCCGGGGCAGCGTGCGTGTATCAACACCTGCGACGGCGCTGCGGCATCATGGCCACCGGTACAGGGGAGCAGGAATGGGTCAGGGCCTGGTGGCGCATCTGCGGAAGGAATTCCGCCTCGACTGGCGTGGCATCCATGGCGCGGCGCACTGGGCGCGGGTGCGCTTCCACGGCGTCTCGCTGGCGCGCGGGCTTGGCCTGGACGAGCGCGTGCCCGCGCTGTTCGGGCTGGTGCACGACTCCCAGCGCCGCAACGACGACCACGATCCCGAGCACGGCCCGCGTGCCGCCGAGTACGCGGACTGGCTGTGGCGCAAGGGCGTGATCGAGCTGGATGCCGCATCGATGGTCCTGCTGAAGGCCGCCTGCGAAGGCCATAGCGATGGCCACGTGGATGCGCACCCGGTGGTGCAGGCGTGCTGGGATGCCGACCGGCTGGACCTGGGCCGCGTGGGCATCCGCCCGGATCCGCGCTACCTGTGCACGCCACTGGCGAAGGATCCGGCGCGCATCGCGCGCGCATGGGCGTGGTCGACGCGATGAGCACGACGCCCGACTTCCGCCTCTACCACTCCAATGCGCTCGAGGTGCTGGCCGGCATCCTCGCCGAGGTGCTGCGCGCGCCGGTGCCGCCCGAGCGCCTGCTCGAGCCGGAGGTGGTGCTGATCCCACAGGTGGCGATGCGGCGTTGGCTGCAGGCGACGCTGGCGGCGGCGCACGGGGTGGCGGCCAACATCGATTTCCTGACGCCGGGCGAGTTCGTCGGCCGCGTGCTGGCGGCGAACCTCGGGCCTGTGAAGGGTGAACTGGACGCAGGGACGCTGCGCTGGCGGCTGTACGCGGCGCTGCGCGAGCCCGCGCTGCTGGAACTGCCGGCACTCGCGGCGATTGCCGCGCACGTTGGCGGCGGCGATCCGCTGCGCGCCTGGGCGCTGGCCGGCGAGCTGGCCGCGGTGTTCGAGAAGTACCAGGCCTGGCGCCGCGACTGGCTGCTGCGCTGGGAGGCGGGCGCCGATCCGGAGGATCCGCAGGCGATCCTGTGGCGGCACGTCGCGCGCGGCCGCGTGCACCGCGCGCGCCGCATCCAGGACTACCTCGACCGCTTCGAAGCGTCGGATGCCCTGCTGCCCGTCGGCATGCCCGCGCGGCTGTCGGCCTTCGCCACCCTCAACATCTCGCCCGACGTGCTGCGGGTGGTGGCGACGCAGGCGCGCGTGGGCACGCTGCACTGCTTTGTGCCCTCGCCCTCACAGGCGTACTGGGGCGACCTGCAGCGCATGCGCGCGGTGCCCGAGGCCGAACTGGCCACCGAAGGCGCGCTGCTGGCCGGCGGCGAGAACCGGCTGCTGCAGGCCTGGGGCGCGGCGGGCGTGGATTTCATGCGCCTGGTGGGCAACTACGAGGTGGTGCACGCCTCGGCCGAGCTGCGCGCGCACGCCGATCCGGCCGATGGCGGCGGCCCGCTGAAGGGCAGCCTGCTGCGGCGGATGCAGTCGGACGTGTTCCATCGCCGCGGCGAGCCGGGCTTTCCGCTGCGCGACGCGGTGGACCGCACCGATCCCAGCCTGCAGCTGCACGCCTGCCACACGCGGCTGCGCGAACTGCAGGTGCTGCGCGACCAGCTGCGCGCGCTGTTCGACGACCCCCGCTTCGATCCGCCGCTGCAGCCGCGCGAGGTCGCGGTGCTGGCACCGGACATCGATCCCTACCTGCCCTACCTCGGCGCGGTGTTCGGCGACCGCGGCGGCGACGACGCCATCCCCTATGCGCTGGCCGACGCCAGCCCGCTCGCCAACGAACCGCTGGCCGAAGTGTTCCTGCGCCTGCTGGCGCTGCCGGTGTCGCGCTTCGGCCTGCACGAGATCCTCGACCTGCTGGCCAGTCCCGCGCTGGCCGAGGCCAACGGCCTCGACGCGCCCGCGTTGGAACGGCTGCAGACCTGGCTGTCCGAAGCGGGCGCGCGCTGGGGCCTGGACGCCCAGCACCGCACGCGCTTCGACGCGCCGGCCGACGCCGCCTACACCTGGGCCTTCGCGCTCGACCGCCTGCTGCTCGGTTACGCCAGCGGCAGCGACGTGCTGGTGCAGGCGAACGACGGCCAGCTCGTCGCGCCGCTGCCGGACCTCGAAGGCGGCGCGCTGGATGCGCTCGACACGCTGCTGCGCCTGCTGCGCGTGCTTGCGCGTTACGCGGATCTGCTGGGCGAGGCGATGCCGCCGGCGCAGTGGCGCGAGCGCCTGCTGGAGCTGCTCGATGCGCTGCTGCCGCGGCCGCCGGCGAGTGCCGCCGGACAGCGCGCGCTGGACCGCCTGCGTACGCTGGTGGATGCGTTCGCCCGCAGCGCCGCGGAGGCCGGCTTCGACGCGCCGGTGCCGGCCGAAGCCGTGCGCGCGCATTTCGGCGCGGTGCTGGCCGAGGCCGACGTGCGTGCGCCGCTCCTCACCGGCGGCATCAGCATCGCGCGCATGGTGCCGATGCGGCTGCTGCCGTTCCGGGTGATCTGCGTGCTGGGCATGAACGACGCCGAGTTCCCGCGCCGCGATCCCGCGCCCGGCCTCAACCGCCTCACCGCCGAGCTCGGCACCGGCCGCCGCCGCGCCGGCGACCGCTCCACGCGCGACGACGACCGCTTCCTGTTCCTGCAGCTGTTCACCGCCGCGCAGGACGTGTTCTACGTCAGCTGGCAGGGCGCCGACCCGCGCGACGGCAGCCGGCGCGAGCCTTCGGTGCTGGTGTCGGAGCTGATCGATGCCGCCGCCGCGCAGCATGCGGGCGATGCGAAGGACGTGGCCGGGGCGCTGGTGGTGCGGCATCCGCTGCAGCCGTTCTCGCCGCAGGCCTTCGGTCCTGCCGACGAGCCGCGCCGCTTCTCCTATCACGCACGCTGGCAGCAGGCCGCGGCCGGTGCCGCCGACCGCCGCGTGCCGCTGCCACCGTGGTTCGAGGGCGAGCCGCTGGCCGACGCCGAAGCCGTGCCGGAGCTGCCGATCAACGCGCTGCGCCGCTTCCTGCTGCAGCCGGCCGAGAGCCTGCTCGAGCGCATGGGCCTGCGCCTGGTGGAGATCGAAGCGCATGGCGACGACGTCGAGCCGCTGGCCGGCCCGGGGCCGGGGCTTGAGCGCAGCGTGCTGCAGCGCGCGCTGTTCGACGAACTGCTGCTGGGCCGCGACGACGACGCCATCCACGCCAGCCTGCGTGCGCGCGGCCTGTTGCCTTCGGGCGCGGCCGGGCGCCGCGTGCTGGTCGACCAGCGCGAGGCGCTTGCACCCTGGGTGGAGGCGTTCGCCGGCTGGCGCGGGGAAGCACGCCCGGAGTCGCGGCTGGTGGAAGCCGGGATCGACGGCGTGCGCATCCACGGCCGCCTCCAGGACGTGTATCCGCAGGGCATCGCGCGCCTGCGCTTCGGCAAG
>DATBUS010000078.1:0-9180 GCA_036515815.1 Luteimonas sp. | reverse complement strand
GCCCCAGCCGCGAGGCGCGGCCGCTGCCCAGCTCCGGCGCGTTCGCAGCCTGGGGCAGCGCCACCACCAGCGGTGGCCAGGCACCACCCTGCCTGCTCTCGATCTCGATCGAGACCTGCAGCGGCAGTTGCTCATAGGACTCCCAGGCATCGAGCCAGTCGGTGAGCCCTTCCTCGTCCAGCCCGCGGTAGCGGATGCGCAACCCGGTGAGGCCGTCGACCAGGGGTTCGGGCCGGCGCGCGTCGTCCTCTTCGACTGTCTCGCCGGCGAGCACCATGTCGAACGACACCGCCAGCGCCATGCCGGCGTCGGAATCGAAGACCGCGATATCGTGCAGGTGCGGGCCACCGCGCCCGAGATAGCTCGGCAGGTCGGCCACGAAACGGATGCGGTCGGGCTCGCCGATGAAGCGCAGCGCGCCGCCGGTATCGGCGTTCTGGCCGAAGGCGATCGGCTGCGCGGCCGCCAGGCGCCGGCGCAGGAAGCCCTCGACCGCGCGCATGCGCTCGGTGCGTGCGGCCATGGCTTCGCCGCGATCGACCGTGGCCGTGGCCGCGCGCAGCGTGCCGAAGCCGAGCGCCAGGCCGGCGGCCAGCAACACCGTGGCGAGCAGCACCTCGATCAGGGTGAAGCCGGCGGCAGCGCGCGCGCGGCTCACGGCGCGGCTCCAGGCTCGGGCTGGACCAGCCTCAGCGATTCGACCACCAGGCGCTGCGCGCGCCGCCCCTCGCCCCAGTCCAGTTCCAGCCGCAGGTGCATGAGCTGGGCACCGAATGGATCCTGCAGGGCGGCGGGCGGCTGCAGCGGATCCTCCCAGGGCGTGACCTCGAGCCGCCAGCGGTAGCGGCCATTCTCCAGCTCGCCCTCGTCGCGGCCCGGCGCCAGCGCCACGCCCACGCCGACATCGGCCAGCAGGGACTGCGCGTGCAGCGAGGCGCGGCCGGCGTCGGCCGACCAGCGCACCTGCCGCGTCGAGCCCGACAGGGTGCCGAGCAGGAAGGTCAGCGCGAGCGCCAGCACGGTAAAGGCGACCAGCACCTCGATCAGCGTGTAGCCGCGCTGGCGCTGGCGCCTCATCGCAGCGCCTCGGCACGATGCACGGTGACCTCGCCGGTCAGCCAGGCCACGTCGATGTCGAAGGCCGCGGTGCCGCGGCTGAGCTGGACCCGGCCGCCGGTGGACGCCCCGTCGCCGAAGAAGACGATCGCGCCCACGCCCTCGGCCGGCATGACCTCGCGCGCGCCGGTGAAATGGATGCCGAGCGAATCCGGCACGTCGCCGTTGCGCCCGTCGGCACCCTGCCAGGCATGCCCGCGTGGATCGATGGCGAAGGTCTGCGGCATGCCGGTGGCGAGCGCGCGGGCCCGGGTGTAGCGCAGCTGGGTGGCGATGTTGCGCACGTTGTCGCGCAGCTCCATGCGCGCGAAGCCGCCGCCGAGCACGCCCGCGGCCAGCACGCCGGTCGCGGCGATCAGCACCATCACCAGCAGCAGCTCGAGCAGCGAGAAGCCGCGGGAGCGACCTCGTACGCCGCGCCCGGCGTTCATGGCGGCCGGCCCTTATTCGTAGCGGATGTCCGCGTTCACGCTCTCGCCGCCGGGGCGACGGTCGGCGCCGTAGCTGACGATGTCGTAGGGACCGGCATCGCCCGGCACCCGGTACTCGAAGGGCGTGTTCCAGGGATCGTTGAGGTCGGCGGCCTTGGCATAGGGGCCGAGCCAGCCGGCGGCGCCTCCCGGCGCATTCACAAGGTCGGACAGCGCGCCGGGAAGCGTGCCGGTGTCCATCTCGTACTGGCTGACCTTCTCGGCCAGCGTCTGCACCTGGGCGCGCGCGAGGTTGACCTTGGCGCGGTCGCCACCGCCGAGGATGCGCGAGGCGGCGAAGGCGACGATGCCGCCCATGAGCACCACCACCACGATGATCTCGATGAGGCTGAAGCCGCCCTGCGCGGACGGACGGGGGGAACGGTTGAGGGGATGCTTCTGCATGGATTCCTGCCTGAAGGATGTGGTTGGAGGCCGCGGGCCGGGCAAGCCCCTAGCCTATGACATTGGTGAGGTCGTAGATCGGCACCAGCACCGCCAGGATCACCACCATGACCACCACGGCCAGCAGCAGGGTGATCACCGGGACCAGTGCCGCCAGCATGCGGTCCAGCGCCTGCCCGGTCTCGGCCTCGAAGGTGTCGGCGGTCTTGAGCAGCATGGTGTCGAGCGCGCCGGACTCCTCGCCCACCTGCACCATCTGCAGTGCCAGCCGCGGGAAGCGCTTGTTGCGTGCGAGCGCCGTCGACAGCGCGACGCCGTTCTTGACCTCCTCGCCCGCGGCTTCGACATCGGCGGCCAGCGCGCGGTTCCCTAGGACGTTGCGGCCTATGCCCATGGCCGCGATCAGCGGCACGCCGTTCTTCAGCAGCGTACCGAGCGTGCGCGCCAGGCGCGCGGTCTCGATGCGGGCCACCAGGCCGCCCGCCAGCTTGCGCCCGAGCAGCCATTCATCGAATCGCGCGCGGAAGGCCGGGTCGCGCAGGCGCCGGTCGAACCACAGCGCCGCCAGCGAGGGCACGGCCAGCAGCACGATCCACCAGTCGCGCACCAGCTCGCCCAGCCCGAGCACGATCCTCGTGAAGAACGGCAGCTCCGCGTCCAGGCTCTCGTACATCACGCCGAACTGCGGCACGACGTAGCCGAGCAGGAACAGCAGGGCCAGGCCCACCATCACGATCAGGATGAGCGGGTAGATCAGCGCGTTCAGCACCCGCCCGCGCAGCGCGCGCGAGCGTTCCATGTATTCGGCCAGGCGCTGCAGCGTGTCCTGCAGGGTGCCGCCGGCCTCGCCGGCGCGGACCATGTTGATGTACAGGCGCGAGAAGGTGCCGTGCTGGCGCTCCAGCGCCGCCGAAAGCGACGTGCCGCCGCGCACCAGGCCACGTACGTCGGCAATGGTGCGGCGGGCGGCTTCGTCCTCGGGCAGGTCGAGCAGGATGGTGAGCGCGCGGTCGAGCGGCTGGCCGGCGCCGAGCAGGGTCGCCAGCTGCTGGGTGAACTGCACCAGCCGCTCGCCGGAAAACGCCTTCGGCTTGAACAGCGCCTTCAGGCTGCCGCCACCACCGCCTTCGCTCGCCAGGCGCGCCTCCACCGGCAGGTGGCCCTGCTCCTGCAGGCGCAGCACCACCTCGGCGTCGCTCGCGGCCTCCATCTGGCCGTCGAGCGTCTCGCCGCGCGCGTTGAGCGCCTTGTAGCGGTACAGCGGCATGATCAGGCGTCCTCGGTGACGCGCAGGACTTCCTCGATCGTGGTCTGCCCGGCCAGCGCCTTGCGGATGCCGTCCTCGTACATGGTCTGCATGCCGGCCTCGCGGGCGAGCTGCTCGAGCTCGCCCATGCCGGCGTGGCGCATGACCGCGCGGCGCAGGGCGTCGTCCATCACCAGGAACTCGACGATGGTGGTGCGGCCGAGATAACCGGTGGGCGCGATCGCCGAGCCGCGCGGGCGGTACAGGAAGATCTCGCCCTCGGGCTGGAAGCGCCGGAGGTCGAACTTCGCGATTTCCTCGGGCGAGGCCGGGTAGCGCTCGGCATGCGTGGGCTCGAGCCGGCGCACCAGGCGCTGGGCGAGGATGCCGTTGATCGTGGACGTCAGCAGGTAGTCCTCGACGCCCATGTCGAGCATGCGGGTGATTCCGCCGGCGGCGTTGTTGGTATGCAGCGTCGACAGCACCAGGTGGCCGGTCAGCGCCGACTGGATCGCGATGCGCGCGGTCTCGAGGTCGCGCATCTCGCCGATCATGATGATGTCCGGGTCCTGGCGGACGATCGAGCGCAGGGCATTGGCGAAGTCCAGGCCGATCTGCGGCTTGGCCTGGATCTGGTTGATGCCCTCGATCTGGTACTCGACCGGATCCTCGACGGTGATGATCTTGACCGTCGGCTCGTTGAGCTTCGAAAGCGCGGTGTACAGCGTGGTGGTCTTGCCCGAGCCGGTGGGTCCGGTGACCAGCAGGATGCCGTGCGGCTGCTTCAGCACCTGCTCGAAGCGCGGCAGGAACTCGTCGGTGAAGCCCAGGCGGTGGAAGTCGAACACCACCGTCTCGCGGTCGAGCAGGCGCATGACCACGCTCTCGCCGTGCGCGGTGGGCACCGTGCTGACGCGGAGGTCGAGCTCCTTGCCCTGCACGCGCAGCATGATGCGGCCGTCCTGTGGCAGGCGGCGCTCGGCGATGTTGAGCTTGGCCATGATCTTGATGCGGCTGATCACGGCGGCGGTGAGGTTGGTGGGCGGGCTCTCGCCCTCCTCCAGTACGCCGTCCACGCGGTAGCGCACCTTCAGCCGGTTCTCGAACGGCTCGACATGGATGTCGGACGCGCGCAGCTCGACCGCGCGCTGGATCACCAGGTTCACGAGCCGGATGACCGGTGCCTCGCTGGCGAGGTCGCGCAGATGCTCGACGTCGTCCATGTCGCCGCCCTCGCCCTCGGCGGTCTCGACGATCGCGCCCATGGCGCTGCGGCCCTGGCCATGCCAGCGCTCGATCAGGTCGGAGATTTCGGAGCGCACGGCGACGGTCGCGCGCACGTCCTTGCCGGTGGCCAGGCGCACGGCATCGAGCGCATAGGGCTCCTGCGGGTCGGCCGCGAGCACGTCGACCACGTCCTCGCCCTCGGCCACCGGCACGATGTGGAACTGGGTCATGAAGCGCACGCCGAGTGCCGTGCCCTCGGGCGGCAACTCCGGCATGTCCTTGGCGCTGGCCAGCGGCAGGCCGAGCACGGCGGCGCAGGTCTCGGCATGGTCGCGTTCCGACACCAGGCCCAGGCGGCCGAGCAGGGCCAGCAGGCTGCCACCGGTCTCCTCCTGCAGGCGCCGCGCGCGCCCGAGGTCGGCCTCCTTGAGGCGACCCTTTTCCAGCAGCGCGGCGACGATGCGCTCGTCGGCGGTGGCGTGACCGGTGATCTGCTCCGCGGCGGCGTTCATTCGGTGCGGCGACTGGCCAGGAAAGGGTCCCGCACTGTAGCAAACGCCATGGGAGCGATTCCGCCCCCGGACGCTCCGTCGTCACGACCCGCGCGGCCAGGCATCGCGCCGCGCCGACCGCTGCCGCCCGCCGGTTCAGCCCACCGCGACGCGGGCGTTCCTGAACATGCGCAGCCAGGGCGAGGTGTCCGGCCAGGTGGCCGGGGCCCAGCTGAAGTTGGCCGTGGCCAGCGTCCGCTCGGGATGCGGCATCAGCAACGTCACCCGGCCGTCGTCGCTGGTCAGGCCCGCGACCGAGTCGCCCGACCCGTTCGGATTCGCCGGGTAGGTCGTGGCCGGACGGCCATCGCCCTCGACATAGCGCAGCGCGACACGCGCCGCCGTGCGGTCGGCCTCGCTCGCGAACTCGACCCGGCCTTCGCCATGCGAGACCACCACTGGAATGCGTGAACCGGTCATGCCGCGCAGGAACAGCGACGGCGAATCCATCACTTCCAGCATCGACAGCCGTGCCTCGAACTGCTCGCTGCGGTTGCGCATGAAGGCTGGCCAGTGGCCGGCGCCCGGGATGATGTCCTTGAGCTGCGAGAGCATCTGGCAGCCGTTGCAGACGCCCAGCGCGAAACTGTCGCCGCGGGCGAAGAAGCGTTCGAACATGTCGCGCAGGGCCTCGCGCTCCAGGATCGAGGTGGCCCAGCCGCGGCCGGCGCCAAGCACATCGCCATAGCTGAAGCCGCCACAGGCCGCGAAGCCGGCGAAGTCCGCCAGCGAGACGCGCCCCGCGACCAGGTCGCTCATATGCACGTCGACCGCCTCGAAGCCCGCCAGCGTGAAGCCGGCCGCCATCTCCACCTGGCCGTTGACGCCCTGCTCGCGCAGTACCGCCACGCGCGGCGCGGCACCGGTGGAGACATAGGGCGCGGCGATGTCCTCGGCCGGGTCGAAGCTGAGTTCCGGGTGCAGGCCGGGCGCGTCGAAGCGCAGAGCGGCCTCGCGCTCGGCATCGGCGCAATCGGGATTGTCGCGCTGGCGCTGCATGGCATGCGTCACCGACCACCAGGCGCCGAACAGGTCTTCCCAGCTCCATTCGGTCAGGACTTCGCCCTCGGCGAGCACGCGTACCGAGGACGCCGTGGTCGGGCGTGCGATGCGCTGCGCGCACTCCACCAGGCCGTGGCGCGCGACGAGGTCGGCGAATTCCACGCGGTCGTCGACCGCGATCTGCACCACCGCGCCGAGCTCCTCGTTGAACAGCGTGCGGAACACGTTCTCGGTGCGGTCGTCGCCCCAGGCATCGAGATCGATGTCGAGTCCCACGCGCGAACAGAACGCCATCTCGCACAGGCTGGCGAAGACGCCGCCGTCGGAGCGGTCGTGGTAGGCGAGCAGCAGGCCCGCCTCGCGCGCCTCGCAGACCAGCTCGAAGAATGCCCGCAGGCGCTGCGGATCGTCCAGGTCCGGGCAGGCACCGCCGAAGGCGCCATGCACCTGCGACAGGATCGAGCCGCCCATGCGCTGCTTGCCGGCACCCAGGCCGATCAGCCACAACTCGGTGCCCGACTGGCGCGCCAGCAGCGGTGTCAGCTGCGCGCGCACGTCCGCCACCGGCGCGAAGGCGCTGACCACCAGCGACACCGGCGAGACCGAGGCCTGGGCGGTCCCATCGGCCTCCCACTGCGCCTGCATCGACAGCGAATCCTTGCCGACCGGGATCGAAAGCTCGATCTCCGGGCACAGTTCCATGCCGACCGCGCGCACGGCGTCGAACAGGCGCGCGTCCTCGCCGGGATGGCCGGCAGCGGCCATCCAGTTGGCCGAAAGCTTGGTGCGCGCCAGCGATTCCACCGGGGCGGCGCAAAGGTTGGTGATGGCCTCGCCCACTGCCATGCGGGCGCTGGCGGCGGCGTCGATCAGCGCCAGCGGCGTGCGCTCGCCAATCGCCATCGCCTCGCCGGAACGGCCATGGAAGCCGGACAGCGTGATCGCGCAGTCGGCCACCGGCAGCTGCCAGGGGCCCACCATCTGGTCGCGTGCGGTCAGGCCGCCGACGCTGCGATCACCGATCGTGACCAGGAACTGCTTGGACGCGACCGTGGGATGCGCCAGCACGCGCAGGCCGGCCTGGTGCAGCGCCGCGCCGGCACCGGCGCCGGCGGCAAGCGCGACGACGTCGAGTTGCGGCCAGCGCGCGGGCGCGGCGTGGGTGGTATCGCGGTGCATCTTCGGCGGCTTGCCGAAGATCACGTCCATCGGAAGGTCGATCGGCAGCGCGGCGGCCGCGGCATCGCGCGGCTGCAGGTCCAGGCCGAGGCCGGACCCGGACCGTGCCAGGACGCCGTAGCCAACCACCAGCCGCTCCTCGGCGGTGGCGACGCCAACCACCGCGAACGGGCAGCGCTCGCGCGTGCACAGCGCGGCGAATTCCTCCAGGCGGTCGGCGCCGATGCCGAGCACGTAGCGCTCCTGCGATTCGTTGCACCAGAGCTGCATCGGCGACAGCGAGGGATCGTCGCTCGGCACCCGGCCGAGGTCGACGACGCCGCCCACGCCGGAGTCGTGCAGCAGCTCGGGGATCGCGTTCGACAGGCCGCCGGCACCCACGTCGTGGCACCACTTGATCGGATTGCCCTCTTCGCCCAGGGCGACGCAGCGGTCGATGACCTCCTGGCAGCGCCGCTCCATTTCCGGGTTGTCGCGCTGGACGCTGGCGAAGTCGAGCTCCTCGGCGCTGGTCCCCGAGGCCACCGAGCTTGCCGCGCCACCGCCCAGGCCAATCAGCATCGACGGCCCGCCGAGCACGATCACCGCGTCGCCCGGCGACAGCCGGCGCTTGGCCACCTGTTCGCGGTCGATCGCGCCCAGGCCGCCCGCGAGCATGATCGGCTTGTCGTAGGCGCGGACCAGGCCCTCGCCCTCGGCCAGCTCGAAGCTGCGGAAGTAGCCGGTGAGGTTGGGCCGGCCGAATTCGTTGTTGAATGCCGCCGCGCCCAGCGGGCCGTCGGTCATGATTTCCAGCGCCGGGGCCATGCGCGGGTTCAGCGCGCGGGGCGCCTCCCAGGGCTGCGGCAGCGACGGGATGCGCAGGTGCGAGACGCTGAAGCCCACCAGGCCCGCCTTGGGCTTGCCGCCACGCCCGGTGGCGCCTTCGTCGCGGATCTCGCCGCCGGCGCCGGTGGAGGCACCAGCGAAGGGCGAGATCGCGGTCGGATGGTTGTGGGTCTCGACCTTGATGCAGAACGCGCTGTCGCACATGTCCTCGGCGCGGTACACCGCCGTGTCCGGGTCGGGACGGAAGCGGCGCGCCGGATACCCCTCCACCACGGCGGCGTTGTCGCTGTAGGCCGACAGCGTGTGCTGCGGCGTCTGCGCGTGGGTGTGGCGGATCATCCGGAACAGCGACTGCGGCCCACCGCCCGGTGCACGCATGTCCTCGCCGTCGATGGTCCAGGACGCGTTGAAGATCTTGTGCCGGCAGTGTTCGGAATTGGCCTGCGCGAACATCATCAGTTCGACGTCGTGCGGGTCGCGCCCCAGCGCGCCGTAGCGCTCCCGCAGGTAGGCGATCTCGTCACCGGCCAGCGCCAGGCCAAGGCGTGTGTTCGCCTCTTCCAGCGCGGCCAGCGGCACCACTTCCACCTCGCCCCGGGCCGGCGCGGTGAACAACGCACCGGCACTGGCGTGCGAGACCAGCAGCGACTGGGTCATCGGATCGTGCAGGATGCGCTCGACTGCCGCCGCGGCGGCGGCATCGGCCGGCCAGCCCAGCACATCGATCCGCGTGCCGCGCTCCACGCGCCTGACCGGCACGCCGGCACCGCGCAGCAGTTCGCCGGCCTTGCTGGCCCAGGGCGACAGCGTGCCCAGGCGTGGCGAGACATAGCGCGTGGTGGCACCGGGCGCGACATCCTCCGCGGTGTCGGAGGCCTGCAGCACGCGATGCAGCACCGCGCGGTCGGGGGTCGCGCCGGCTTCGGCGGCAACCCAGTAGACGTGCCAGGCGCCGGTGATGCGGATGGAAGGATCGATGGCCTGGAGGCGGGCCTGGAGGCGTTCGCGCCGGAAGGGCGACAGGGCGGGCAGGCCCTCGAGGACGATCATGTCCGGGTTCGACCGTGGAAACGGGCCGGCCATTGTAGCGAAGCGGGCCCGCCGGCGGCGGTACCCGCGGTGGCCGCGGGACCTAGCGGCTGCCGGCCGCGCCTTC
>DATBUS010000077.1:0-18291 GCA_036515815.1 Luteimonas sp. | reverse complement strand
TGGTGCGCGGAAGGTTTTCGTCATGTTCAAACGCATCGCCCTGTTCCTGGCCACCAATCTGGCCGTACTGGCCCTGCTCAGCATCGTCATGGCGGTGCTGCAGAACTTCTTCGGCATCCAACTGCGCGGGCAGGGTGGCCTGCTGGTCATGGCCACCGTGTTCGGCTTCGGCGGCTCGCTGATCTCGCTGATGATGTCCAAGTGGGTTGCCAAGCGCTCCACCGGTGCCTACGTCATCGAGCAGCCGCGCAACGAGTCCGAGCAGTGGCTGGTCAACACGGTTCGTCGCCAGGCCGAAGCCGCCGGCATCAAAATGCCGGAAGTCGCGATCTATGACGCGCCGGAGATCAACGCGTTCGCCACGGGCCCCAGTCGCAACAACTCGCTGGTCGCGGTGTCGACCGGCCTGCTGAGGGCGATGAACCGCGACGAGGCGGAGGCCGTGCTGGGCCACGAGGTCAGCCACGTCGCCAACGGCGACATGGTCACCATGGCGCTGATCCAGGGCGTGCTCAACACGTTCGTCATCGTGCTGGCACGCGTGGTCGGCCGCGTCATCGATGGCTATCTCAATGGCAACCGCGAGGGTGGCCCGGGCCTTGGCTACTTCGTCATCGTGTTCGTGCTGGACATGATCTTCGGACTGTTCGCCAGCATGATCGCGATGTGGTTCTCGCGTCACCGCGAATTCCGTGCCGACGCCGGCGGTGCCGCGCTGGCCGGCCGCGAGAAGATGGTCGCCGCGCTCCGCCGCCTGTCCCTCAACCAGGGTGCGAACACGCTGCCCAAGCAGGTCGCGGCCTTCGGCATCAGCGGCGGCATGGCGCACGGGCTGCGTCGGCTGCTGCTGAGCCACCCGCCGCTGGAAGAGCGCATCCGCGCGCTGGAAGCCGGCAGCGTCGACGGCGAGGCCGCCCTGCGCCAGGGCCTGCTCGCCTGAGTCCGGTGGTGATGGCCGGCGGCGGCGTGCGGGCGCTGCCGCCTGGGCGTCACTCGAAGTCGTAGGACATGTCCGGCCCCGAGGGGGCCAGGAAGTTGCCCGAGACGTAGTCCACTCCGGTGCCGAAAAGCACGGTCATGGTGGCGGCATCGGAAATGAAGTCGGCCATCGTCTGGATGCCGAGCTCGCGCGCCTTCGAGGCGATCTGCCGCACCCGTGCCTGGTTGTCGGCATTGCCGGTCAGGTCCTCGGTGAAGCAGGGATCGATCTTGAGCATGTTCGGCTTCAGGTGCGCCAGCAGCTGGAACGAATCCAGGCCGGCACCGAAGTTCTCCAGCGCGATCCTGCAGTCCAACCGGGCCGCCGCGGCGGCGAACTCCTGCGCCGCCTTGAGATGGGTGAACACCTTGGCCTCGGCCAGTTCCAGCACCAGGTATTCGCCCGGCACGCCGTGCGCGACCAGCTGCTCGCCGACATAGCGCACGAGGCTGTCGTCGGCCAGCGAGGCCTGGCTGACCTTGACCAGCAGGGTGGTCGGCTTGTTGGCGCGGATGCGCTCGCCGATCACCGCGATGGCGCGACCCACCACGTAGTGGTCGATCTCCCACAGGAGCCCGTGCTCCTCGGCGATCTGCAGGAAGCTCAGGGGCTTGATCAGTTCGCCATCGGCACCCTTCAGGCGCAGGAAGGCCTCGTACACCGCGCCGGTATCGCCCTGCAGGCTGATGACCGGCTGGTAGTGCAGCACGAAGCCCTCGTTGTCGAGCGCGTCGCGCAGGCGCGTGACCCAGGCCTGCACCTGTTCCTCCTCGGCGCGGTCGACGGCGCTGGGGTCGAACAGCTCGAAGCGGTTGCCGCCGGTGGCGCAGGCCGAGGCCACGGCCTCGGTGGCCCTCGCAAGGACCTGGCTGACGCTTGCGATCTTCTCGCCCACCTGGACCGCGCCGATGCTGGCGGTGATCACGCTGGAGCGCGCGCCGATCTCGAAAAGCTCCGCCGAGAACGCGGCCAGCACGCGGTTGGCCGCGGCCTCGGTCCCGGCGTGGTCGGTGTTGCGCACGAGCAGGGCCAGGGTGTGCTCGCCGAAGCGCGCCGCCACGGCATCCAGCTCGCGGGCCACCGAGGCCAGGCGCGCGGCGACCGAGGCCAGCAGGTCGTCGGCGGAGTCGAGGCCGATGTCGGCCAGCAGGCGCTGATAATGGTCGGGCTCGACCAGCAGCAGGCCGTGCTGCGCGCTGCCCTGGGCGGCGGAGTCGACCGCGCCTTCGAGCGCATGCAGGAAGGTCGCGCGGTTGTAGAGCCCGGTGGCCTGGTCGCGCTGGCGCAGCTCCTCGATCTCCTGGGCGAGTTCGGGATCGAGTTCCTGGCGGCGGATGACCACCTGGACGCAGGGCTCGCCCTCGTACTGCGCCTGGGCGAACTCCATCGCCGCGGGGAAGGCATTGCCGTCACCGTCGCGCGCCTGCAGCTCGTAGCGTGGCGGCGGCGCGTCGCCATGGGCCAGCGACTTCAGGATCTGGCGGAAATCCTCGACGTGCTGCGGTGCCACCATGTCCAGCAGCGACATGCCCTCGATATCCTCGAAGTCCTCGTAGCCGAACATTTCTAGGTAGGCCTGGTTGGCGCGGATGTGCATGCCCTCGTGCACGTAGGCGATCGGGTCGCGCGAGGACTCGATCAGGGCGTCGCAGCGGCGCTCGGTCTCGCGCAGGCGGGCCTCGAGCCGGCGCTGGGCCCGACGCGCCTCGAGGTTGGTGGAGGCGTCGCGCACCAGCGAGAGCAGCAGGGAGGAGGGCTCCCGCAGGGCCACGCAGCGCGCACCGGCGCTGATGGCGCGGACGTAGGCGTCCTGGTCGATGGCGTCCGCCACTGCCAGTACCGGCATGTCCTTACCGGTGGAGGTGACCTGCTGCACCACGGTCGCCAGTGGCAGGGTGGTCGAGTCCGCCTGGGCCAGGACCACGTCGACCGGGTGCGCCGCGAGCATGGCGGTGAACTCGTCCCACGACGCCGGACGCAACGGGCGCACCGCGATGCCCGCGTTGCGCAGCGTGCTGACGATGGCCTCGGCCGCCTCCGCGCTGTCGTCGACGATCATCAGCCGCAGGGCGGCATCCTGGCTTTTCGACATGGCTCTCTCCGTGATGCGGCGTTATGCCATGCGCCGGCGCGTGGCGTCCACGGCGGCGCTCACAACGCGCGCTTGGACGTGTCGCCGGGAAGCTCGCGCACCAGGCGTGGCACCAGGTAACCCGGAAGCCGCGCGACCAGGGCCGCGTGCAGGGCGCGGGCGCGGCCGTCGTCGACCTCGAAGTGCGCGGTGCCGGCCACGCGGTCGAGCTGGTGCAGGTAGTAGGGCAGGACCCCGGCTTCGAAGCCGCGCTCGCAGAGTGCCGCCAGCGCATCGGCCGAGTCGTTGACGCCCGCCAGGAGCACGGCCTGGTTGAGCACGGTCACGCCGGCGCCACGCAGCGCGGCCATCGCCACATCGACCGATGCGTCGAACTCGTTGGCGTGGTTGGCGTGCACCACGAAGGCGACCGGCCAGGGCAGGCCGCGCAGCCAGGCCAGGAGTTCGTCGTCGACCCGCTCGGGCAGGACCACGGGCAGGCGGCTGTGGATGCGCAGGCGGCGCACATGCGGTACCGCGCGCAGGAGCGTGGTGAGGTCGGCCAGCTTGCGGGTGGCCAGCGACAGCGGGTCGCCCCCGGACAGGATCACCTCGCTGATGCCCGGGTCGGCCGCGATCGCTGCCACCGCACCGGCCCAGCCACCGGCGGCCGCGGTCTCGTCGGCATAGGGGAAATGGCGGCGGAAACAGTAGCGGCAGTTGATCGCGCAGCTGCCGGTGGCCACCAGCAGGGCGCGGCCGTCGTACTTGTGGATGACGCCGCGGGCCTTCTTCGCCGCCGCGTCGCCCACCGCGTCCAGGCCGAAGCCGGGGACCTGGCGCAGCTCGTCGGCCAGCGGCAGCACCTGGCGCAGCAGCGGATCGTGGCGGTCGCCGGGGCGCATCCGGGCGACGAAGCCGCGCGGCACGCGCAGGGCGAAGGCCGAGATCGCGGCCTCCGGCACGGCGGCGGCCTCGCTGCCCAGTCCGACCAGGCGCAGGAGCTCGCCCGGGTCGCGCACCGAATCGCGCCAGGCCTGCTGCCAGCCGCTCGGCTGCATGGAAAGGGGGGCTGCGGGTATCATTTCCCGCACATTCTAGCCGCTCGCGCGGCCCAACCCTGCAGGAGCACGCATGGCCAGCTATGGCATGAACGACGTCAAGAACGGGATGAAGATCCTCGTCAATGGGGAACCCGCGATCATCACCGACACCGAGTACGTCAAGCCGGGCAAGGGCCAGGCCTTCACCCGCGTCAAGTACCGCATGATCAAGTCCGGTCGGGTGCAGGAAGTCACCATGAAGGCGACCGACTCCGTGGACGCCGCCGACGTCGTCGATACCGACATGCGCTATCTGTACGCCGACGGCGAGTACTGGCACTTCATGGACCCCGACAACTTCGAGCAGGTCCAGGCCGACAAGACCGGCATGGGCGGTGCCGAGAAGTGGCTCAAGGGCGAGGAGGACTGCGTGGTCACCCTGTGGAACGGCACGCCGATCCAGGTCACCCCGCCGAACTTCGTCGAGCTGAAGATCACCGAGACCGATCCGGGCGTGCGCGGCGACACCTCGGGCGGCGGCGGCAAGCCGGCCACGCTCGAGACCGGCGCCGTGGTGCGCGTGCCGCTGTTCGTCGGGCAGGACGAAGTGATCAAGGTCGACACCCGCTCCGGCGAGTACGTCAGCCGGGTCAAGTGACGATGGTGGCCGAGGCGGGCGTCCCCGAATCCTGCGACCTGCTGGTCGAAGCCGGATACGTCGTCCCGGTCGTTCCGCATGGCGTGGTCCTGGAGGACCATGCCGTGGCGGTGCGCGGCGGCGAAATCGTCGCGTTGCTGCCCCGCGCGGAGGCGCGCGCGCGCTTCGCCGCGGCCGAGGTGGTCTCGCGCCCCGACGGCGTGCTGCTGCCGGGCTTCGTCAACGCGCACACGCACAACCCGATGACGCTGATGCGCGGCATCGCCGACGACCTGCCATTGAAGGTCTGGCTGCAGCAGCACATCTGGCCGATCGAGGCCGCGGTCATGGCGCCGGACTTCGTGGCCGACGGCATCACGCTGGCGATCGCCGAGATGCTGCGCGGCGGCACCACCTGCTGCAACGAGAACTATTTCTTCCCGGACGT
This sequence comes from Luteimonas sp., assembly GCA_036515815.1. Classification (GTDB taxonomy): domain Bacteria; phylum Pseudomonadota; class Gammaproteobacteria; order Xanthomonadales; family Xanthomonadaceae; genus Luteimonas. The sequence continues at coordinate 13,113 of DATBUS010000077.1, read as the reverse complement.
GCAGGCTGCTGTCTACAAGCGCCACGGCTTCCGCGCCCGCGTCGGCCTGCCGGTGATCGACTTCCCGACCGCCTGGGCCTCGGGCGACGACGAGTACTTCGACAAGGCCGGCGCCGTGCACGACCAGTGGCGCGGCGACCCGCTGATCGCGATGGCCTTCGCGCCGCATGCCCCGTACACCGTCAACGACGCCAACTTCGAACGCGTGCGGATGCTGGCCGACCAGCTCGACGTGCCGGTGCACCTGCACCTGCATGAGACCTCGCAGGAGGTCGAGCAGTCGATCGCCGAACACGGCCAGCGCCCGCTCGCGCGGCTGGACCGCCTGGGCCTGATCAACGACCGCCTGATCGCGGTGCACATGACCCAGCTGACCGATGCCGAGATCCATCTCTGCGCCGAGCGTGGCGTGAGCGTGGTGCACTGCCCGGAATCGAACCTCAAGCTGGCCTCGGGCTTCTGCCCGGCCTGCGCGCTTGAGCGTGCCGGAGTGAACCTCGCCATCGGGACCGACGGCTGCGCCAGCAACAACGACCTCGACATGGTCGGCGAGACCCGGACCGCGGCGCTGCTGGCCAAGGCGGTGGCGCAGGACGCGGCTGCCCTGGATGCGTTCACCGCCCTGCGCGCGGCCACGCTCGGTGGCGCAAAGGCGATCGGCTTCGACCACCTGGTCGGTTCGCTGGAGCCGGGCAAGCAGGCCGATATGGCCTGCATCGACCTGGGCGAGCTGGAGACGCAGCCGCTGCACCACGTGGTGTCGCAGCTGGTCTACGCCGCCGGCCGCCACCAGGTCTCCGACGTCTGGATCGCCGGCGCCGCGAAGCTGCGCGGCCGCCAGCTGGTCGACATGGATCCTGCCGCCCTGGTCGCCAACGCCCGCCAGTGGCGCACGCGCATGGCCGGCGTCCGCACCGGTGCCTGAGGCGCCGGTGCATCCCCCACACAGCCGAGCCACCGCCATGAGCACCTCGCCCCAGGGCACCAATTTCCGACAGTCCGAGCTCGACAAGTTCGCCGAGCTGGCCAATCGCTGGTGGGATGCGGACGGCCCGCAGAAGCCCTTGCATGCGCTCAACCCGGTGCGTCTGGACTTCGTGGCCGCGCGCCGGCCGCTGCAGGGCGCACGCGTGCTCGACGTCGGCTGTGGCGGCGGGCTGCTCAGCGAGGCCATGGCCCGCGCCGGGGCCGAGGTGACGGCGATCGACCTTGCCGACGACCTGGTCCGGGTGGCCCGGCTGCACGCGCTGGAGTCCGGGGTGAAGGTCGACTACCGCGTGCAGGCGGTCGAGGCGCTGGCGGCCGAGGCGCCGGCCGGCTTCGACGTCGTCACCTGCATGGAGATGCTGGAACACGTGCCTGATCCCGCGGCCATCATCCAGGCCTGCGCCACCCTGCTGAAGCCCGGCGGGCGGCTGTTCGTATCGACCCTCAATCGCACGCCTGCCGCCTTCGCGCTAGCGATCGTCGGGGCCGAATACGTCGCGCGCCTGCTGCCCCGCGGCACCCACCAGTACCGCGATTTCATCCGGCCGTCCGAGCTGGCCGCCTGGCTGCGCGAGGCCGGCCTGGCGCTCGACGATGTCGCCGGCCTCGCCTACGAGCCCTGGGCCAACCGCGCACGGCTGTCGTCCCGCACCGACGTCAACTACCTCGCATCGGCCACGAAGCCGGACGCATCGTGAGCGGCAGCGGGCGGCGCTTTCCGCGCTGCGTCCTGTTCGATCTCGACGGCACCCTGCTCGACAGCGCGCCCGACATGGCCGCGACCGTCAACCGCATGCGCGCTGCGCGCGGCGTGCCGCCGATGCCGCTGGCCGCGCTGCGCCCGCATGTGTCCAAGGGCGCGCGCGCCATGAGCGCGGCGGCGTTTCCCGGACTGCGCGGCGAAGTGCCGCCGGAGCTGGTGAAGGAGTTCCTGGCCGTCTACGCCGAGGAGCTCGGCCACCACGGTGCCGCCTTCGAGGGCATCGAGGCGATGCTGGCCGCGCTCGAGGCCGACGGCACGCGCTGGGGCATCGTCACCAACAAGCCCGAAGACCTGGCGCGCCGCCTGATGCCGTCGCTTGGCTGGGAAACGCGCAGCGGCGTGCTGATCGGCGGCGACACGCTCGCCGAGCGCAAGCCGCACCCCCTGCCACTGCTGCATGCGGCCGCCGCGATGGGCTTCGAGGTCGCGGACTGCGTCTATGTCGGCGACGACGAGCGCGACATCCTGGCAGCACGCGCCGCCGGGATGCGCTCCCTGGTCGCGCTCTGGGGCTATCGGCTGGAGGGCGATGAACCGCTCGCCTGGCAGGCAGACGCGATGGTGGATGCGCCGGAGCGGCTACTGGATCCGGAGGCCTGGCCGTGAGCGTCGACGTCGATGTCCGCGAAGAGGCCACGAGCTTCGTCGCCAAGTGGCGTGCGCGCTGGCCCGAGTGGGAACTGGGCATGGTCTTTGTGCCGGCGGCGCAGCGTCCGGTGGTCGAGGCGTGGTTCACGCTGTTGCAGGAGCTGGTCGATGCCGCACTGGGCGGCGGCGATCCGACGCCGGGCCTGGCGAAGCTGGCCTGGTGGCAGGAGGAACTGGTCGGCTGGAGCAAGGGCGCGCGCCGGCATCCACTGGGTGCGGTGCTGCAACCGCAAGGCGCCCCCTGGCAGGCGCTGGGCCACGCCTTGCCGGATCTGCGTACGCTGCGCGGCCCCGGTGGGGACGGGGCTCCGCACGGTGGCGGCGCCGGGAGCCCGGGCCACGCCTGGGCCGCGGCGGTCGCCGGCTGCGAGGCGGTGCTGTTCGGTGGTCGCGACGATGCCGCCGCGGCCACCACGGTGCTGGATTCGCTGCTGTCCGAACGCGACTGGATGCAGGCCCTGTCGAGCGATGGAGCGGACGGCTCGGCCGCAGCCGCAGGCGTTGCGAAGCATCCCGGCCGTATCACGGGCCGCGCCGGGACCAGGCCGCGCGGTATCGCCCGGGCGTTCGTCGCGGCGCGACTGCGTCATCCCTCGAAGCCCCTGCCGCCGCTGCGGGCCCTGCTTGCCGCATGGCGCGGCGCGCGCTCCTCGCGCTGAAGCCCGTCGCACCCCGCGTGCGCGGCATGCAGCGTTGCGCGGACCCGCGCGGCGAGGCGGTTACAATTGCAATCCATTCCCATTTGCAGGCGTTCGCGTGACTTCTTCCAAACCCCCGGCACTGCCCGACGTGGCCTACGACCACGCGGCCGCGGCCCGTCCGCTCGACTGGGTCGGCATGCGTCGCGTCGCGCTGCCACTGTGCGTGGCGGGCGAGCGTGGGGAGGTGCAACGCGTACCGGCCTCGGCCGACATCGGCGTCGACCTGGCCAGCGCCGAAACCCGCGGCATCCATATGTCGCGGCTGTACCTGCTGGTGCAGGACACGCTGTCGGCCAAGCCGCTTGCGGCGTCCGGCCTGCGCGATCTGTTGCGTGCCTGCATCGACTCGCAGGGCGGGGTCGCCACCACCGCACGCCTCATCCTGCGCTGGGACCAGCTGCTGCTGCGCCGCGCACTGGCCAGCGACAACGCCGGCTGGAAGGCCTATCCGGTGGAAGTCGACGCGACGCTGTCGCCCTCGGGCGCCGCGATCGTGCTCGCGTTCGGTGTGGATTATTCCAGTACCTGCCCGGCGTCCGCGGCACTGTCGCGGCGCGCGATCGCCGACCGCTTCGAGACCGACTTCGCCGGTGACGATGCGCCTTCGAAGGTCGAAGTGCGCGAGTGGCTGTCGTCCGGCCGGGGGCTGGCCGCGACGCCGCATGCACAGCGAAGCCGTGCCGACGTGCGGGTGACCCTGCGCGACGACGTCGATGCGCTGCCGCTCCTCGAACTGATCAACGCCATCGAGGCCGCCCTTGGCACGCCGGTACAGACGGCGGTCAAGCGCGAGGACGAGCAGGCATTCGCGCGCGCGAATGCCGACAACCTCATGTTCTGCGAGGACGCGGCCCGCCGGGTAGCCGCCGTCGTCGCCACCAGTGACCGCGTCGCCCGCTTCGACGTCACCGTCTCCCACTTCGAAAGCCTCCACGCGCATGATGCCGTCGCGAGGGTTTGCGGGGATGTCGTCTAGGAGTATTTGCCACGGATCAGCGCGGATCACGCGGATCCGGCCGGGGCAGGGCGGGACAGCAGGCTGACAGTCGCCCGGGCCCAACGATCTCACCTGCTCTATCCGCGTAAATCAGCGTTTTTGTCCGCGTTCATCCGTGGCAAGACGCACTTCTTCGCAGCGCTTCGTACACGTGGACCTCCCCGTTCCGCCTGGGACCGCAGCAAGGCTTCGTTCCCGGCTGGGCAGCGCTGGGATACGATTGCGCGATGGGGAACGGGGATCTTGGACGCCTGGTGCACTGGGGCAGCTTGCTGCTGCTCCTGGTGATCTGTGCGTGGCCCGGCGCTTCGGTGGCGGTGGAGCGCCGGGTCGCCCTGGCGGTGCATGAGTTGCGGCTCGGAGAGGGCGACGCGCCGGATCCGGCGGCGGTGCTTTCCGGGCGCCTGGACGGCCAGTTGGTCGCACTCGCCGAGCCCGTGGTGCGGGGACGCACGGGCGCGGTGGGCTGGTGGCGCGTGACCCCGGCGAGCCCGGTCGACGCGGATAAACGGCCGCAACTGGTGTTGCGTTCGCCATTCCTCAACAAGGTGCAGGCCTGGGTGCCTGGCCGTGATGCACCGGTGCATGCGGCGATCTATGGCGAGCATGCCGATCCGAGCCATGCCGCGCGGGCGCTGGTGGTGGACCTGCCGCAGGGCATTCCATCGGGCGCGGCGGTCTGGCTGCGCGTCGAGGTCGGCACGCCGTTGCAGATGCCGGTCGCGGTGGAGCCGCTCGCGAAGGTGCAGCGCGATGACCTGGCCTTCGTGGCCTGGCGCACGCTGGTGCTTTCGGTGCTGGTGCTGCTCGCGGTGCTGGCATTCGTCTTCCGCGTCGGGACCGGCGAGTCGAGCTTCGCCTGGTTCGGCGGCATGCTGTGCTTCGCGGTGCTGTATCTGGTGGCCACGGGCGGCGACGCCCGGCTGTTGCCGGGGGCCGAAGCACTGTTCTCGACCACGCGCGCACACGTGCTGGTCGGCGGCTTCGGCGTGGTGTGCAGCAACCTCTTCCAGCGCAGCTATCTCGACCTCCCCGGTCGCCTGCCTGTCGTCGACCGCCTGCTGTGGGTCGGGACCGCACTGTCGGCATCCTGCGGCGTAGGTGCGCTGGTCCACAAGGCGGCGTGGCAGACCTATGCGGGCAATGCCGGCCTCATCCTGTCGGCGGTCCTGCTGCTGGTCGGAAGCACCACCCTGGCGCTGCGCGGCGACCGGGCCGGGCGCGTGGTCATGGTGTCCTGGCTGCCGCTGATGGTGTTCACCACGCTGGTGGCCACGGGGCTGATGGGCCTGTGGGACGCGCCGATCTGGCTGGCCCAGGGGCTTGCCGGCAGTTTCGCCCTCGCCAGCCTGCTGCTTGCCATCGGCCTGGCCGACAAGCTGCTGGAACTGCGCCGCGATCGCGACCACGCAAGCGCGCTCGCCGTCGCCGACAAGCTCACCGGGCTGCTCAACCGCGCTGGCATCGAGGCCGAACTCCGGCGGACCCTGCAGGAGGCGAGCGCCGCCGACGATGCCATCTGCATCGCCTTCGTCGACCTCGACAACTTCAAGCCGGTCAATGACGAGTTCGGCCACGGCGTCGGCGATGAATGCCTGCGCATCGTGTCCCAGCGCGTGCGCAACCAGTTGCGCGGCGGCGACATCATCGGCCGCTATGGCGGCGACGAATTCCTGGTGGTGCTTCCGGCGACCCGGCTGGCCGATGCGCTGGCGGTGTCCGAGCGGATGGCCGCCGCGGTGCGTGGCCGGCCGCTGACGATCGAGCACCGTCGTCTGTGCGCCAGCCTGAGCATCGGCGTGGCCGAATCCGAACCGGACGACAGCCCGGCGACGCTGATCGAGCGTGCCGATGCCGCGCTGTACGCAAGCAAGCAGGCCGGCCGCGACCGGGTGACGGGCGCCGCCACGGGGCCGGTCCTTTCCGGGGCGCCGGCTTGAACATCGAAGGCAGGGGGAGCGGCATGCAGGCGATCGGAATCGAAGCGCTGCAGGAGGGGGACATCCTGTTGATGATGGGCGAGGGGCCGCTGTCGGACCTGATCGCCTGGGCCAGCGATGGTGTGTACAGCCACGCCGGCATCGTCGTCGACAACGGCGACCTGGTGGAGGCCTCGCTCGGCGGCGTACGCCGCTACCCGCTGGCGCGGCGCATGACCGAGTTCGAGCACTTCCATTTCATCGACGCCTGGCGCCCGCGCGACGCCCATGGCCACGCATTCGACCCGGCCGACCTGGCACTGGTGCGCGACCACGCCGCCACCATGCTCGGGTTGCCCTATCCGGTGGACCAGCTGGCGCTGCTTGGCGTGGTCATGGCGGTGCGCGGCAAATGGCCGGTGCATCCGGCCCTGCGCAAGCTCGTCCGGATCGCACTGGATCGCGCACTGCCCACGCAGTCGCCGGGCATGGTCTGCAGCGAGGTGGTCTATCGCGCCTGGGCCGAGTGCGCCGCCGAACCCCGCGGCCGCATGGGGCCGGCCATCGTCGAAGGCGAACGCGGCACCGCGCCACTGCCGCCGATCGACTGGAAGCGCCTGGCCGAGGAATTCGGCCCCTTGCTGTTCCCGAAACCCGCCGGCCGCCTGCGCGGCACCGGCCCGCTGGACGCGCAATCGCTGTCCGGGGACCCCGACGCCCCCACCGACGAAGCCCTCGAGCAGGCCCGCCAACAGGTCCTGTCCCGCCTCGGCCACGGCAGCCTCCTGCGCACCTCCGGGCCGGCTGCCCTCGCCAGCCACCACCCCAACCCCCGCCTTGTCTCTCCCCAGGACCTGGCGAACTCCCCGGCGACGTGGTGCGTGGGGCGGCTGCTGGAACGGGAACGCCAACAGCTTTGCCACGGATTTGCGCGGATGGACGCGGATCTACACGGATAGAGCGAAAAGGGCGAAAGAGCGGGAAGGGGAAAAAGAACAAAGGCGGAGGGCTTGGCCACGGATCTGCGCGGATTACGCGGATCGGGTCGAGGCGGGTGCGGGTGGAACGCGCCGCGGGGACCTTTTCGCCGAGTCCAGCCGCATCACATTCGCATCTCTGCTCTATCCGCGTGAATCCGCGCAGATCCGTGGCTAAAAGGCTCTTCCGTCTTTCAGCTTTTTCCGCTCTTTCCGCTCTATTGCTCTATCCGTGTAGATCCGCGTCCACCCGCGTAAATCCGTGGCAAAAGCCCTTTGCTCCGCTCACTCGCGCTCCAGCACGAGCAACGGATCCACGCGCACGTCGAACCAGTTCATGCCCCAGTGCAGGTGCGGGCCGGTCGCGCGGCCGGTGGCGCCGACGGCGGCGAAGACCTGGCCCTGTTCGACGCGGTCGCCTTCGGCGACATCGATGCGCGAGAGGTGCAGGAAGTTGGAGCTGACGCCGTGGCCGTGGTCGATCACGACGGTGCCGCCGGTCAGGTAGAGGCCGGGGTCGGCGAAGGTCACGATGCCGGCGGCGGGTGCCTTGACGGGCGTGCCCGTGGGCGCGGCGATGTCCATGCCGGAGTGGCCGGCGCCGGTCTTGCCATTGTAGACGCGGCCGCTGCCGAAGCGACCGCTGATGCGGCCCTCGACCGGGCGGATGAAGCGCTGCGCGAAGTCCGCCCGGGCGTCGTCGCGGGTGCGGGCGGCGCTGACGCGGGCCTGCTCGCGGCGGATGCGCTCGGCGATGGCCGGCGGCGGATCGACCGTCTTCGGTGGCACGCCATTGACGTGTTCCATCGGCCAGTTGCGCGGATCGACCCGGATGCTGGCCGACGCGCGGATGCCGTCCGGGCGCGTGACCTGCACCTCCAACGGCCCGGTGGCATCGCGGCCCACGCCGAAGACCACGCTGCCGTAGGACGTGGTGCGCAGGACGCGCCCCGCATGTTCGACATGGCTCCCCGGCGGAACCTTGCCCAGCACCAGCGCGCCCTGCTGGACACGCTCGGGAAAGACCACGCGCGCGTCCTGCGCCGCATCGGCACCTGCGACCGCCGGCACGGCCTGGGCGATCGCCACTGCCCAGGGCAGGGACGACAGCAGCCCCACCAGGACGACGCCGGACAGGCTCATCGCGCGAACTCCAGGCGGCGGCCGGAGGCCTCGCCGGTGATCCGGCTGCCGTCCCAGGCCAATACGCCATTGACCCAGGTCGAGGCGATGCGCGAACGGAAGGTCGTGCCCTCGAACGGCGACCAGCCGCACTTCGACAGCACGTCCTCGCGCCGCACCGTGTACGGCCTGTCCTCCACCAGCACCAGGTCGGCCCGGTAGCCCTCGCGCAGGAAGCCGCGCTCGCGCACCCCGAACAACTGCGCCGGAGCGTGCGCGAACTTCTGCACCACGCGGGCGGTGTCGAAGTGCCCTTCGTGTACGCACTCCAGCGCCGCGACCAGCGCGAACTGCACCAGCGGCAGGCCGCTCGGCGCGCGCGTGTACGGCGCCTGCTTCTCCTCCCAGGTGTGCGGCGCGTGGTCGGTGGCCAGCACGTCGATCACGTCGTCGGCGATCGCGCGCAGCAGGGCCTCGCGGTCGCTCGCGTCCTTGATCGCCGGGTTGCACTTGATCTGGTGGCCCAGGCGCGCGTAGTCGGCGCGGTCGAAGCGCAGGAAGTGGATGCAGGTCTCGGCGGTGATGCGCTTGCGCAGCCGGCCTTCGGCGTCGACCAGCGGGCCGGGCTCGAACAGCGCCAGCTCCTCGGCGGTGGAGATGTGCAGGACGTGCAGGCGGGTGTCGTGGCGGCGGGCGAGTTCGAGCGCCAACCGGGTCGACCTGATGCACGCCTCGCGCGAGCGGATGTCGGGATGCAGTTCCGCCGGGATGTCGTCGCCGTAGCGCGCGCGGGCCTCCGCGAGCGCCGCGTCGATCATCGGCGTGTCCTCGCAATGGGTGATGATCGGCACCGGGGTGTCGCGGAAGATGCCGTCCAGCGTGTCCGGGTCGTCCACCAGCATGTTGCCGGTCGAGGCGCCCATGAACACCTTCAGCCCCGGGGTGGCGCCCGGGTCGATGGCGCGCACGGCGGCCAGGTTGTCGTTGCTGGCGCCCATGTAGAAGCCGTGGTTGGCGCGTGCCCGGCCGGCGGCACGTGCGTACTTGTCTTCCAGTGCCGCGGCGTCCAGCGTCGGCGGGCTGGTATTGGGCATGTCCATGAAGCTGGTCAGGCCGCCGGCCACGGCCGCGGCGGACTCGCTGGCCATGTCGGCCTTGTACTCCATGCCCGGTTCGCGGAAATGCACCTGGTCGTCGATCATCCCGGGCAGCAGCCGGCGTCCGGCGGCATCCACCACGGCCTCGCCCGTGCGTGGCGAGAGGCTGCCGATGGCTTCGATGCGGCCGTCGCGCACGCGAAGGTCGGCCTCGTACTCGCGGCCCTCGTTGACCAGGCGCGCGTTGATGATGAGGGTGTCGGTCATGGCGGGGGAGCTCCGTCGTGGTCGCGGGGCGGCACCGGATCGAAGCCGCCGGGATGGAGGGGGTGGCAGCGCCCGAGGCGCCTGGCCGCCATCCAGCTGCCCCGCAGCGCGCCGTGCAGCGAGACGGCCTGCATGGCGTATTCGGAGCAACTGGGAACGAAGCGGCAGCGGGGCCCGAGCAGCGGGCTGAGCCAGCGCTTGTAGCCGCGGAGCAGGGCGATGAGCAGGCGGTCGATCAAGATGCGTCGGCGAAGGGTGGGAATGCGGCGCGCCGCGGTTGCCGCTGCAGGCCCGGCAGGGTATAACAGCCCGCTTTCCCGTCCAAGCGACGGGAGTGTGGCGCCGGCCACAAGCGCGCCCTTCCGGGTGCTCCCGGTGGCCGGACACGTCGATCGTCACCGCACGCCATCACGGCGGTGAACGCCCCGCTCCCGCAGCATGGCCGGCGGCCGGCCGCCCGAAGCGTGCCGGCGCCCACTCGTCCCAGAAGGATCGCCGAACGTGGCAGTGAAGAAGACCGTCAAGAAGGCCGCCAAGGCCACCAAGCCCGCCGCGAAGAAGGCCCCCGCCAAGGCCGCGGTCAAGAAGGCCGCCGCGAAGAAGGCCGCCACGAAGAAGACCGCCGCGAAAACGGCCGTCGCCAAGGCTCCGCCGGCGAAGAAGGCGGCCGTGGCCAAGGTGGCGAAGACCGCACCGGCGGCGAAGAAGGCCGTGGCGAAGAAGGCCGCGGCAAAGAAGGCCGCGGCAAAGAAGGCCACGCCTGCCAGGGCGCCCGCGAAGACGTCCCCGACGAAGGGCACGGCGACGAAGCAGGCCCCCGCGAAGAAGGCCGTGGCGAAGAAGTCCTCCGTTGCCGCGCCGCAGGCCGGCAAGTCGACCCCGGCGTCCGGGGCAGCGGCGCTGAAGAAGGTGGGTGCCAAGGCCGCACAGGCCGCGCAGGCGGCGGTGCCGGCGCAGGCAAAGGCACCGGCGACGGCGCGCAAGGCCACCGCCAAGCCTTCGACCAAGGTCGCTCCGGTGGCCGCCCCGGCGCCGCGCCCGGCACCGGCGCGCCGTGGCGCCAAGGTGGCCAAGGCCGTGACCAGCCGCGCCGAACAGGCACCTGCGCCCAAGCCGCGCTACAAGGTCGTTCCCTACAAGACCGACGAGGCCACCGGCCGCCCCATCCTGCCCGAGGGCTACAAGCCCGGCCCGGACGAGGAGTACATGAGCCCGCTGCAGCTCGAGTACTTCCGCCAGCGCCTGCTGGACTGGCGCGCCGACCTGGTGGAAGAGTCGAAGCAGACCATCGAGAACCTCAAGGATGAAGTGCGCGACGTCGGCGACGACGCCGAGCGCGCCACCCGGGAAACCGAGAATTCGCTCGAGCTGCGGACCCGCGATCGCTACCGCAAGCTGATCGGCAAGATCGACAGCACGCTCAAGCGCGTGGACTCGGGCGAGTACGGCTACAGCGTCGATTCCGGCGAGGAAATCGGCCTGGACCGTCTCGAGGCCCGCCTCACCGCGGAGCGCACGATCGACGAGCAGGAGCGCTGGGAACACCTGCAGAAGCAGATCGGCGACTGATTCCCGCGGATCGCGCACTGTGGAAAAGCCCGGCCATTGCCGGGCTTTTCTTTTGGATCACCGTCACTGCAGTTCGCGCAGGTCCAGCCGTCGCAGCCGTGGCGCGCGCCATGCCGTCACCGCCGCGACCGTCATGGTCACGCAGCCGCCCAGCACCACCGCCGGCACCAGCCCGAGCAGCCGTGCCATCGAACCGGCATAGAACGCGCCGAGCTCGTTGGACGAGCCCACGAACAGGCCATTGATCGACGACACCCGTCCACGCATCGCGTCCGGGGTGGACAGCTGCAGGATCGTCGAACGCAGGACCACCGAGACGCCGTCGCACATGCCCGACAGCAGCAGGAAGAAGGCCGAGAGCCAGAAGGAGGTCGACAGCCCGAAGCCGATGATGCACAGGCCGAAGCCCGCGACCGCCACCAGCAGGATGCGGCCGGCGTGCCGCGTGGGCGGGCGCCGCGCCAGCAGCACGCCCATCGCCACCGCGCCCAGGGCCGGTGCGCTGCGCAGGATGCCCAGCCCTTCGGGGCCGTATTCCAGGATCTCGCGGATGAAGGCGGGTGCCAGCGAGATCGCGCCGCCGAACAGCACCGCGAACATGTCCAGGGCCAGCGCGCCCAGCAGGATCTGGTGCGAGAACACGAAGCGCGCGCCTTCGGCGATGCTGGCGAAGATGGGCGCGCCCTGCAGGGTGATCGCGGGTTCGGTCACCTGCAGCCGGCGTACCGCGACGGCCGCCACCAGCGCGAACAGCGCGGCCAGTGCATAGGCCACCCACATACCCGCCGCGCCCACGATCACCCCGCCGATGGCCGGCCCCAGCACCATGGCCGACTGGAACACGATGCTGCCCAGGCTGGCGCCGCGCGCGAACTGCGGGCGCGGCAGCACGCGCGCGAACAGCGCGTTGTAGACCGGCCCGAGGAAGGCGCGCACGCCACCGGTGAGCACGAGGGCGGCATAGATCCAGGCCACGTCCACGGCCCCGAGCACGCCGGATGCGATCAGTGCCAGTGCGAGCGGTGTCAGGGCCAGGCCGACGCAGGCGAACATGCCCAGCTTGCGCCGCGGCAGGTGATCCACCAGGTGCCCGGCGAACGGCGCCACGCAGAAGTACGGGATCAGTTCGGCGAGGCCGATCAGGCCCAGCATCCAGGGATTGCGGGTGAGTTCGTAGACGTGCCAGCCCACGGTCACCGCCACGATCTGGTACGACAGGATCGTGCAGATCCGGTAGGCCATCAGGCCGCGGAAGGAGGCGTTGCGCAGCGGCGCCATCCTGCTGTCTTCGGCCGGTGGCCCGTGCGGCCCCGGGGGCGCGCCCGTCGGGGCGGACGATGGTGCGTCGGCTCCCGCCGCGCTCACGCCAGGGCGCGCTGCGCGGTGTCGCGGATGAAGGCCAAGAGCGACGCCAGGCCGTTGCTGCGCGTCGGCGAGAGGTGCTTCGCCAGCCCGATGTCGGCGATATAGGACGGGTCGTTGTCGAGGATCTCGCGCGCGCTGCGCCCGGAGTAGACGCGCAGGGCCAGGTACACCAGACCGGACACGATGGCCGAATCACTGGCGGCCGCGAAGTCCAGGCGCGCGGCATCGCCCGAGGGCACGATCCAGACCATCGACTGGCAGCCATGCAGGCGGTGCGCCTCGGTCCGGTACTCGTCCGGGAACTCCGGCAGCTTGCGGCCCAGGTCGATCAGGTACTGGTAGCGCTCGGACCAGTCGCCGAAGAAGGCGAACTCGTCGCGGATCGCGGCCTGTGCCCCGGCAGCCGTGGGCTCGAGCGGGAAGGGGGTGGGGGTGGTCATCGGGTCAGCCTCGCTTCCAGCGTACGCCCTGCGGCGTGTCCTCGAGGACGACACCCTCGGCCGCCAGCTGCTCGCGGATGGCGTCGGCGCGCGCGAAATCGCGTGCCTTCTTGGCGGCGGCCCGTTCCTCCACGAGGCCCTGGATACGCAGATCGTCGTCGGCCGAGGTGCCGCGGCCGAACCAGGCCGAAGGCGCCTGCTGCAGCAGGCCAAGGGCCCGGCCGCCGGCGCGCAGCTGCGCCGCGAGCGCGGCCAGCCCTT
>DATBUS010000076.1:0-7795 GCA_036515815.1 Luteimonas sp. | reverse complement strand
CGGTGCAGGAGTCGAACGCCAAGAAGGCCGACGAGCATGTTCAGCTGGAAGACCTGCGCAAGGCCACCAAGGTGGTGGCGCTGACGCTACTGGACTTTCTCGGGTAGGGCGGACGGCGAAGCCGTCCACCCTACGAAAAAGGCGCCCGCAGGCGCCTTGGTTTTGCTTACTGCTTGAGCGTCCGCTCGAACAGCTGGTAGATCCGGCGGTACTGGTCATACCATGCTTCCGGCTGGACGTAGGCGTGGCGCTCCAGCGGATAGCTGGCCAGCTCCCAGTTGTCCTTCTTCAGCTCGATCAGGCGCTGGGCCATGCGCACCGAGTCCTGGTAGAACACGTTGTCGTCGACCATGCCGTGCGCGATCAGGAGGTTCCCCTGCAGCTTGTCGGCATACTCGATCGGCGACGAGATTTTATATGCCTGCGGATCGAGGTCCGGCGTATTCAGGATGTTCGACGTGTACTCGTGGTTGTAGCTGGTCCAGTCGGTGACCGGACGCAGGGCCGCGCCCGACTTGAACGTCTCCGGTGCGCGCATCAGCGCCATGAAGGTCATGAAGCCGCCGTAGCTGCCGCCGTAGATGCCGACGCGGTCGCGGTCGCCCTGGCGGTTGGCGACGATCCAGTCGATGCCGTCGAGGTAGTCCTCGAGCTCCGGATGCCCCATCTGCCGGTAGATCGCGGTGCGCCAGTCGCGGCCGTAGCCTTCGGAGGCGCGGAAGTCGAGGTCCAGCACGATGTAGCCCTGCTGCACCAGCATGTTGTGGAACATCTGCTCGCGGAAATAGTTCGGGTACCGGTCGCTGACGTTCTGCAGGTAGCCCGCGCCGTGCACGAACAGCACCACCGGATAGCGGCGGCCCGGTTCCATGGTGGCCGGCCCGTAGTACTTGCCCCAGATGGTGCCGGCGCCATGCTTCGACGGGACCTGCACCGTTTCCGGCTCCAGCCAGTCATAGGCCCTGAACTCGGCGCTGCGGGTGTCGGTCAGCTGGCGTGGGCTGCCGCCGGCGGCATCGAGCACCGAGAGCTGCGGCGGCATGTAGCTGGACGAGTGCCGCACCAGCAGCTGGCGGCCGTCGGGTGAAGCCACGAAGTCCTCCACGCCATCCAGCGCGGTCAGTTCGCGGACCTCTCCACCTTCGGCACCGACATGGCAGACCTCGTAGTCGCCGGGGCGTGCACGGTTGCACAGGAACAGGAAGCCCTGGCCATCGGCCGTGGGCACCGGCTGCGAAGCCTCCCAGCGGCCCGAGGTCAGCGCCCGCGCCCGGCTTCCGGCCGCCGTGTACAGGTGCGACCAGCCCGACTCCTCGGAGAGGAACCAGAGCGTGCGCCCGCCCGGCATCCAGCCGAACTCGTTGAAGCCCCAGTTGATCCAGGCCTCGTCGCTCAGCCGGTGCACCGGCTGCAGCGTGGCGCCGGACAGGTCGACCGTCACCAGCCAGCGGTCCTTGTTGTCGACCGAGTGCAGCATCAGGGCCAGGCCCCGGCCATCGTCGCTCCAGCGGACCCCGCTGGAGACGTCGCCGCCCCAAGCTTCGATGCGCACCGGGCGGTTGCCCTTCAGTGCATCCTTGCCGGCGGCCTTGCGCAGGTCGGCGAGCGGGTCGGCGGTGATGCCGGGCAGCGCATCGGTCTCCAGTTCGCGCACCTTGCCGTCGGCCACCGAGACCAGCCAGAAGGACTGCGGCGCGGGATCGTTCCGGCCCACGCGCGTACGCACGTCCTCGAACTCCTCGTAGCCGGATTCGGTGACGTACTTCGGCATCTTGCCGCCCTGGCCTTCGTCGGCGCCCTTGGCCTGGGTGACCGCGAGCAGCCAGCGGCCGTCGGGCGACAGCGCGCTGCCCTGGATCTCGACATCCTTGCCCAGGTAGGCCGGCGCCGGCGCGCGGCTGGGATCGACGCTACGCCAGGCTTCGGCCTGCTCGCGCACTTCCTCGCGACGCTCGCGCTCCACCCGCAGGGTCTCGATGTAGCGCAACTGGCGCTCGCGCAGGGCATCCGCCTTCGGCGCCGTGCCGGGTGCGTCCTCGGTCTTCAGGCTGGCGGCCTGGCCGGCGCCGGTGGCGGCGGTCCAGCGGAACCAGTCGTTGCCGCTGCGCCAGACCAGCGAACCGTCGCGTCCCCACTGCAGCTGCGCTTCGCTGGCCTCGGTGCGCGTCAGCTGGGTCAGGGCGCCGCCACGCAGGTCGCGGACGAAGACATCGCCATTGCGCAGGAAGGCCATCCGCGAGCGGGTGGCGTCGAAGACCGGATTGGCCGCGTCGAGATCGGCGCGCGCGGCACCGTCGACCAGGCGGCTGGCACCGCCGGCAACCGGCTGCGCGAAGGTGTCGCGGACATTGCTGCCCTGCCGCTTGGCCATGTAGTAGGCGTTGGTCCCGTCCCAGGACCACCACATGCGCTCCACCGGCGGCCCGATCCAGTCGGGATCGGCCATGACCCGGTGCAGGTCGAGCAGCTGGGCGGGCTGTGCCGAGGCCGGCAGCAGCGACCCCGCGGCGACCAGCAGCGACAGGGACAGGAGGGAGGCGGCAGAGCGGTGGCGCATGGTGCAGGGACCCCTGGCAACGTGACGCGCCAGCGTATCAGCCGTGTCCGCTCCGGCTCAGGGCCGGTGGTCATGCCCCGCAATGCGCGGCATTCACGCGACCTGAACCGCAGCGCCTCCGCGCCGTCGCAGAATGGGCCGCCGCCCCCGGCCTGCTGCGGAGAACGCGTTGGACGCCCTGCTGCTTTCGAGGATCCAGTTCGGCTTCCTGATCACGTTCCACATCCTGTTCCCGGCCTTCACCATCGGCCTGGCGCACTGGCTCGCCTTCCTGGAGTGGCGCTGGCTGCGCACGCAGGACGGAAAATGGCGCGACCTCTACTTCTTCTGGCTGCGCATCTTCGCCATCAGCTTCGGCATGGGCGTGGTCAGCGGCATCGTGATGAGCTTCCAGTTCGGCACCAACTGGGCGGTGCTGAGCGAGCGCGCCGGGGCCATCCTCGGCCCGCTGCTGTCCTACGAGGTGCTGACGGCCTTCTTCCTCGAGGCGAGCTTCCTGGGCGTGATGCTGTTCGGCTGGAACCGCGTCTCGCCGAAGCTGCACTTCCTCGCCACCTGCATGGTGGCGCTGGGCACGCTGTTCTCGACGTTCTGGATCCTGGCCGCCAACAGCTGGATGCAGACGCCCCAGGGA
The DNA here is from genome assembly GCA_036515815.1 of Luteimonas sp. Classification (GTDB taxonomy): domain Bacteria; phylum Pseudomonadota; class Gammaproteobacteria; order Xanthomonadales; family Xanthomonadaceae; genus Luteimonas. Next base: position 4,604 of record DATBUS010000076.1, on the reverse strand, counting down.
CACGAAATCATCGATGGCATGTTCGTGCCGGTGGACTGGATGGCGATCATCTTCAATCCGTCCTTCCCGTACCGGCTGGCGCACATGGTGCTGGCCGCCTTCATCACCACCTGCATGGTGATCGGCGGCGTCGGGGCCTGGTACCTGCGCCGTGGGGTGCACGAGGACGCCGGGCGCCGGATGCTGAAGCTGTCAGTCGCGTTCGCGGCCATCGCGCTGCCGCTGCAGGTGGTGGTCGGCGACCTGCACGGGCTCAAGGTGGGCGAGTACCAGCCCACCAAGCTGGCCGCGATGGAAGGCCACTGGGAGTCGGGCGAGCCGGGCGCGGGGGTGCCGCTGGTGGTGTTCGCACTTCCGGACGAGGACAACGAGCGCAACAACTACGAACTCGCGATCCCGCGCCTGGGCAGCCTGATCCTGACGCATAGCTGGGACGGCGAGATCGAGCCGCTGAGCGCGGTGCCGGCCAGCGAGCGTCCGCCGGTGGCACCGGTGTTCTGGGCGTTCCGGATCATGGTGGGGCTGGGCCTGGCCATGCTGGCGCTCGCGCTGGTGTCGGCCTGGGCCTGGCGGCGCGGCTGGCTGTTCCGGTCCAGATGGCTGCTCGACGGTTGGCGCCTGCTGAGCCCGGCGGGCTTCGTGTCGATCGTGGCCGGCTGGTACGTGGTGGAGATCGGTCGCCAGCCCTGGGTGGTCTACGGCCTGCTGCGCACGAGCGAGGCACTCAGCCCGAACATCACCGCCGCCGCGGTCATGTCGTCGCTGGCGACCTATGCACTGGCCTATGCCCTCATTTTCGGCGCGGGCACCTGGTACATGCTCGGGCTGGTGCGCAAGGGACCCCAGCCATTCGAGGATTCGCCGCGCACCGAAGGCGGCGACAAGACCCCGGCGCGGCCGCTGTCGGTGGGCGAGCCGGGCCCGATCCGGAAGGAGGAGCCTTGATGGAGACCGCGACCTGGCTGCCGGTGGCCTGGTACTTCGTGATCGGCTTCGGCGTGCTGATGTACGTGTTGCTGGACGGCTTCGTACTGGGCCTGGGCATCCTCGCGCCCTTCGCGGAGGACGGTGGGCAGCTCGACCACATGATGAACACCGCCGCGCCCATCTGGGACGGCAACGAGACCTGGCTGGTGCTGGGTGGGACGGGCCTGCTGGCCGCGTTTCCAAAGGCCTACGCGATCCTGCTGTCGGCGCTGTACCTGCCGGTGCTGATGATGCTGATCGCGCTCATCTTCCGTGGCGTGGCCTTCGAGTTCCGGTTCAAGGCGCAGCGCGGCAAGCGCTTCTGGGGCGGGGCGTTCGCGGTCGGTTCGATGTTCGCGGCCTTTGCCCAGGGCGTGATCCTGGGCGCGCTGGTCGATGGCATGCCGCTGGAGGAGGGCCGGTACCTGGGTGGGGCCTTCGACTGGTTCAGCCCGTTCTCGATGCTGACCGGCGCCGCGGTGATGTTCGGTTATGCGCTGCTGGGTGCCGGATGGCTGATCCTGAAGACCGAAGGGCGGCTGCAGCAGGTCGCACGCGCGGTGACCCGGCCACTGGTGCTCGTGGTCGTGGTGTTCATGGGCCTGGTCAGCGCCTGGCTGCCCTTCCTCGACTCGCGGATCATGGCGCGCTGGTTCGAGGGCGGGAACTTCTGGTGGCTGGCCCCGGTGCCGCTGCTGGCCCTGCTCAACGCGTTCTGGCTGTGGCGCGCGGCGATGGCCGAGGGCCGCGACGCCCGGCCGTTCCTCCTGACCCTGAGCTTCTTCGTACTCGGGTTCGTCGGGCTGGTGATCGGCATCTGGCCGAACATCATCCCGCCCTCGCTCAGCATCTGGGACGCGGCGTCGCCGCCGTCGTCGCAGGGCTTCACCCTGGTCGGGCTGGCGATCCTGTTGCCGATCATCCTCGGCTACACGGCATGGTCGTATTCGGTGTTCCGGGGCAAGATCCAGGCCGACGCCGGCTATCACTGACGCGCAGGCCACGCCGTGCGCCCGCCGGCGGCCGGGCACGGCGCCGCGCTTGCTTTATGCTTCCCACTGCACGCGTGCGCCCGCGCGCTGGAACCGCTGATGCAAGCCTTCGTCTACAAGAGCCTTCGAAAGGCCGATACCTACGTCTATCTTGCCGGCCGCGACGATTTCGGCCGCATCCCCGACCCCGTCCGCAGCGAACTCGGCGAGTTGCGTTTCGTGCTGGAGCTGGCACTCGTCCCGGGCAGGCGCCTGGCGCGCGAGGACGCCGACGTGGTGCGCGCCAACCTCGCCAGCCGCGGCTTCCACCTGCAGATGCCGCCGCGCCCGGGCGTCGATCCGCTGACCGACGACTGGGGCACCGATGCCTGAGTCCGCACCGATGAAGGCCTGGTGGCCCCTGCTGGCCGGCGTGCTGCTGGCCGGGCTGGCCGGGGCTCCCCAACCCGCCGTGGCCGCGCTCGCTGCCGGTCTGGCGCAGCCGGCGTTCGCACTGGGCCTGCGGCTGCGCCGCGGTGCCGCCGTTCCTCCGGGCGTGGCCCTGCGCCGCGACCTGTGGGCGATGCTGCTGCTTTGGGCCCTGGCGCTGGGCACCGCCGCGCTGCTGGTGGGCTGGCCGCTGTCGGCGGTGCTGGACAGTGGTGGCGCATCGCTGGGCTCCGCGGTCGGCCTGAGCGCCACCGCTGGCCTGGGCGTGATCGCGCTGTGGCGCCTCTGGCCGCTGTGGCAGCGCGTGGAGGGCGAGGGTGGCCGGACCCTGGCCGACCACTGGCACTCGCTCGAGGATGCCGACGGATCGAGCTGGCGTGGCCTTGGGGCGGCGCTCGCGATCGCCGGCATCCTGGCCCTGGCCCTGCTGCTCGCCTGGCCGGGACTGGTGGCGGGCGGCGCACGCTGGGGACTCGCGCTGCTGTCCGCCCTCGCCTGGCCGCTCTTGCACCTCGTGCTGCTGCGCACGCCACTGGCGCCCGCCACGCTCGATGTGGTCGACATGCCGGTCCCGGCGGAGGCGCCGGTAGCGGAAGAGGTCGTACCTGGCGACGCCAGCGCGGCGCTCTACGCAGCCGCACGCAGCGGTCGGGTCGAGCGCGCGCTGGAGTTGCTCGAACTCGGCGCCGACGCGCACGCGCTGCCCGGGGCGGGCGGCCGCGACCAGCGTTCGCTCGCCGTGCTGGCCGCGGTGCTGCCGGACCTGCGGCTGCTGCGCGCCCTGATCGCCCGCGGCGTCGACCTCAACCACGCCCACGCCGGCCTGACGCCGCTGCTGGCGGCCACCCGCGACAGCTGGCACGGCCGCCCGGAAGCGGTGATGACGCTGCTGGCCAATGGTGCGGACCCGCGCGCCACCGACCGCGACGGCAACACCCCGCTGCACCATGCCGCGCGCAGTTCGGATCCCGGCGTGGCCGCGCTGCTGCGCGATGCCGCCGCGGAACTGGATGCGCGCAATGGCGAAGGCGTGACGCCGCTGGGGATCGCCTGCGGGTGCGGCAACTGGCGCCTGGCCCGCTTCCTGCTGGAGCGCGGCGCGCGCACCGAGCCCGAGGGAGGCTCGCCGCCGCTGCTGGCGGCCGCCGGAGGGGATGACGACGATGTGGCCGGCGTCGCGCTCCTGCTGCGTCACAAGGCGCGCGTGGATGCGCGCGATGCACAGGGCCGCGTCGCGCTGCACGAGGCGGCACGTGCCGGCCACGTCGAAATCATGGCCGCGCTCCTGGACGCCAGGGCCGACGTCGATGCGCGCGATGCGGCCGGGCGCACGCCGCTGCTGGAGGCCGCCAGCGGCGGCCACATCGCGGCCTTCGACCTCCTCGCGGGCCAGGCCGACGTGCACGTGGTCGATGGCGAGGGGCGCAATGCCCTGCACCTGGCCTGCCTGGGCGACTCGGGCCACGCGGCGCTTGCGACCCGCCTGCTGGAACTGGGCGTGGACGCCCAGGTGGCCGACGGTGCCGGCAAGCGGCCGGTCGACTACGCCGCCGCCGGCGGACGATGGGCGATGGTGGCCGTGCTCGATCCGTCGCATCCGCTCCCGGCCAGCGTACTGGGTGGCGACAGCGACGGGCCGGTCGACCGCGCACCGCTGGAGGTGCTGCGCGAGCAACTGGCCGATGGCCGCTTCGAAGACCTGGAGCCGCTGGTGCAGCTGGTCACGCCGGCCGAACTCGGCAGCCTGCTGATGGACGGTGAAGCCCTGCCCACGCCGGCCCGTATCGAATGGCTGCTGCAGAACGGTGCCGATGCCGACGTGCGCGTGGCGGGCGGCGACACGACGCTGCTGCGGCTGCTGGGCCGGGGGAGTGCCGCGCTGCCGGCGCTGCAGGCCCTCCTTGCCGGCGGCGCATCGCCCGCGGGCGCGGGCGGCCTTGCACGCTTCCTCGAGGCCTGCGTGCGCGAGGACCAGGCCGGTCGCGCCATCGAGCAGTTCGCGCTCGAGCTCGTCGAACGGGGTGCGGACGTGCTGGCGCCGTCGCCCGGCGGCGACCCGGCCCCCGCGCTGGCGGTGCGACTGGGTTGGATGGACCTGCTCGGGCGCCTGGTGGCCGACGGTGTCGATCTCGACCGCCGCGATGCGCATGGCATGACCGCGCTGCACCTGGCGGCCGCGCTCGGCCGCGAGGCCGCGCTGAAGCTGCTGGTGCGCGG
>DATBUS010000075.1:0-14535 GCA_036515815.1 Luteimonas sp. | reverse complement strand
CATCGGCGTCGGGCACGCCGACTATCCGACCCTGCTGGCACGGCTGCCGGGGGCTCCGCTCGCGCTGTGGGTGCTCGGCGATCCCGACCTGCTGTGGCATCCGGGCGTTGCCGTGGTCGGCAGCCGCGCGGCCAGCGCGGGTGGCCTGCGGAATGCTTTCGACTTCGCACGCGCGTTCTCTGCCGCAGGGCTCGCCGTGACCAGCGGGCTCGCCGCCGGCATCGACACGGCGGCCCACGAGGGGGCACTGGCCGCGGCAGGCGGGCGCACCGTGGCCGTCCTCGGCACGGCGATCGACCAGCCCTATCCGCGCCGCAACGCCGGGCTGTACGCACGGATCGCCGGCTCGGGTGCGGTGGTCAGCGAACTCCCACCGGGCAGCGCCTACGGTCGGGGCGCCTTCCCCAGCCGGAACCGCATCGTCATGGGCCTGTCCCTCGGCGTGCTGGTGGTCGAGGCCGCCCTGCGCTCCGGGGCCGCGATCACCGCGCGCCTCGCCGGCGACGCGGGCCGCGAGGTCTTCGCCATCCCGGGCTCGATCCACAACCCGAAGGCCCGTGGCTGCCACCGCCTGATCCGCGACGGCGCCGGGCTGGTCGAGACGCCGGGAGAAGTGCTGGACGCCCTCGGCCCGGTCGCCATCGGCCTGGCGGACGACTTGCGTGGGCGCTTGGGCGCCCCCATTGAAGCCATCGGGAGCGTCCATGGGACCGCGGGCACGATCGGCCCGCCCACGCATCCCGACCACCAGCGCTTGTGGCATGCGCTGGGACACGACCCCACAGGTATGGATGAACTGGTCTCGCGCACCGGATTGACGGCCGCGGAGCTAGGCAGCATGCTGCTCCTCATGGAGCTGGAGGGTCGCGTCGAGGTCGGGCATGGCCGCTATTCCCGAAAGTCTCAGTAACGCGCCCCCGGGCGCAGGCCGGGGGAAATGAAAGAGAGCATCCTGGACGTCCTGCTCTATCTGTTCGAACACTATTTCACCGAAGACGCGGACCCCGTCCGCGACCGCGACTCCCTCCAGAGCGGCCTGCTCCAGGCCGGATTCAGCCCCGCCGAAACCAGCAAGGCCTTCGACTGGCTCGATGGCCTGGCCGCGCAGCGCCCGGCGTCCGCCGCCCCGCGCGCCGGTGGCCCGACGCGCCTCTTCTCGCCCCGCGAGGAGGCCAGGCTCGACGTCGAAGGCCGTGGCTTCCTGATGTTCCTCGAGCAGCACGGCGTGATCGACGCCGACCGCCGTGAACTGGTGCTCGACCGCGCCATGGCCCTGGACCAGGACGAGCTCGACCTCGACGACCTGAAGTGGGTGGTGCTGATGGTGCTGTTCAACCAGCCGGGCTCCGAGGCCGCTTACGCGTGGATGGAGACCCAGATGTTCGTGGACGAGCCGGAAACCGTGCACTGAATGCCCGGCCGGCCGCCCGTGCCGGCGCCGGCGGCGCCTTGACAGCCCCGGGGCGGCCGTGATTCCACTATAAATAGCAGCCGTCACGCCCGGGGCCCCGTCCCGGGCGTTGCCGTCTCCACGTCCCCACACTTCAAGGCACGGCGTACGCCGTCCCGGAAACCCCGCCGCATGGCCAAGAACCTCCTCATCGTCGAGTCGCCCGCAAAGGCCAAGACGATCAACAAGTACCTCGGCAAGGACTTCCAGGTCCTGGCTTCGTATGGCCACGTCCGTGACCTGGTGCCGAAGGAGGGCGCGGTCGACCCAGAGCAGGGCTTCCGGATGCGCTACGACCTGATCGACAAGAACGAGAAGCACGTCGAGGCGATCGCCAAGGCGGCCAGGGGCGCCGAGGGCATCTACCTCGCGACCGACCCGGACCGCGAGGGCGAGGCGATCAGCTGGCACATTGCCGAGATCCTCAAGGAACGCGGCCTGCTCGATGGCAAGGACCTGCAACGCGTGGTGTTCACCGAGATCACGCCGCGCGCGATCAGGGAAGCCATGCAGAAGCCCCGGGCCATCGCCAGCGACCTGGTCGATGCCCAGCAGGCGCGCCGCGCGCTGGACTACCTCGTCGGCTTCAACCTGTCCCCGGTGCTGTGGCGCAAGGTGCAGCGGGGCCTCTCCGCCGGGCGCGTGCAGTCGCCCGCGCTGCGCATGATCGTCGAGCGCGAGGAGGAGATCGAAGCCTTCGTCGCGCGCGAGTACTGGACGATCGAGGCCGAGTGCGCGCATCCGTCGCAGGGCTTCAGCGCCAAGCTGACGAAGCTCGACGGAAGGAAGTTCGAACAGTTCACCGTCACCGATGGCGACACGGCCGAGGACGCGCGCCAGCGCATCGTCGCCGCCGCCCAGGGCGCGCTGCACGTCACCGACGTGGCCAGCAAGGAGCGCAAGCGCCGCCCGGCGCCGCCGTTCACCACGTCCACGCTGCAGCAGGAGGCCTCGCGCAAGCTCGGCTTCACCACCCGCCGCACCATGCAGGTGGCGCAGAAGCTGTACGAGGGCGTCGCCATCGGCGAGGAAGGCTCGGTCGGCCTGATCAGTTACATGCGTACCGACTCGGTGAGCCTGTCGGCCGAGGCGCTGGGCGAGATCCGCGACGTGATCGCGCGCGACTTCGGCACGAAGGCGCTGCCCGACAAGCCGAACTTCTACCAGACGAAGTCGAAGAACGCGCAGGAGGCCCACGAGGCCGTGCGCCCCACTTCGGCGCTGCGCACGCCGGCGCAGGTCGCGCGCTTCCTGTCCGATGACGAGCGCCGCCTGTACGAGCTGATCTGGAAGCGCGCGGTGGCTTCGCAGATGGTGCCGGCCACGCTCAACACCGTTTCGGTCGACCTGGCCGCGGGCAGCGAGCACGGCTTCCGCGCCAGCGGCACCACCGTGGTCGATCCCGGCTTCCTCGCCGTGTACGAGGAAGGCAAGGACGCCAAGGGCCGGGACGACGACGACGAGGGCCGCAAGCTGCCGGCGATGAAGCCGGGCGACCGCGTGCCGCTCGACCGGGTGCGCGCCGACCAGCACTTCACCCAGCCGCCGCCGCGCTTCACCGAAGCCTCGCTGGTGAAGACGCTGGAGGAATACGGCATCGGGCGCCCCTCCACGTATGCCTCGATCATCCAGACGCTGCTGTTCCGCAAGTACGTGGAGATGGAGGGCCGTGCCTTCCGCCCCAGCGACGTCGGGCGTGCCGTGTCGAACTTCCTCAGCGGTCATTTCACCCGCTATGTCGACTACGACTTCACCGCCAGGCTCGAGGACGAGCTCGATGCCGTGAGCCGTGGCGAGGAGGACTGGATCCCGTTGATGGAGAAGTTCTGGGGCCCGTTCAAGGAGCTGGTCGAGGAGAAGAGCGAAAGCGTCGACCGCAACCAGGCCACCGGCGCCCGGGAGCTGGGCATCGACCCGAAGTCCGGGAAGCCGGTCAGCGTGCGCCTGGGCCGCTACGGGCCGTATGCAGCGATCGGCAGCACGGCCGAGGACGCCGAGGACAAGCCGCGCTTCGCCTCGCTGCGCCCCGGCCAGAGCATGCACACGATCACGCTCGAGCAGGCGATCGACCTGTTCCGCCTGCCGCGCACGCTGGGCGAGCACAATGGCGAGGAGGTCACCGTCGGCGTCGGCCGCTTCGGGCCCTTCGCCAAGCGCGGCAGCACCTATGCCTCGCTGGGCAAGGAAGACGATCCGTACACGATCGAGCTCGACCGCGCGGTGTTCCTGATCGAGGAGAAGGAGGAAATCGCGCGCAACCGCATCATCAAGGCCTTCGAGGGCAGCGACATCCAGGTCCTCAACGGCCGCTTCGGTCCCTACATCAGCGACGGCAGGCTCAACGGCAAGATCCCGAAGGACCGCGAGCCGGCCTCGCTCACGCTGGAAGAGGTCGCGCAGTTGCTGGAGGAAACCGGCAAGCCGATGCGCGGTCGCTTCGGCAAGAAGGCCGCGGCGAAGAAGGTGGCCGCGAAGAAGGCGCCTGCGAAGAAGGCAACGGCCGGGAAGGTGGCGAAGAAGGCCGCGAAGAAGGCCGCGAAGAAGGCAACGAAAAAGGCTGCGAGGAAGGCGGCAAGGAAGGCCACTGCGAAGTCGACGCCTGCCGCTGCCAGGAAGGCGCCCGCGAAGAAGGCGGGCTCCACGCCCACCGCGAGCGCGATCGACGACGCCGACGCGCCGTTCTGACCCGGCCATGACCTCCGACCCCGGGCTCGACCGCGCGGTGGCCGCCCTCCGGAGCGGGGGCGTGATCGCGTGTCCGACCGAAGCCGTCTGGGGCCTGGGCTGCGATCCGTTCGACGAGGCAGCGGTCATGCGCCTGTTGGCGATCAAGCGCCGCGAGGTGGCCAAGGGCCTGCTGCTGGTCGCCGCGGATGTCGCACAGCTCGACGGTCTGGTCGACTGGGCGGCACTGCCGCAGGACCGGCGCGATGCCGTCCTCGCGACATGGCCGGGGGCCAGCACCTGGGTGGTTCCCGCCACGCCGCGCGTGCCTCGGTGGGTCACCGGCGCGCATGACGGCGTCGCGGTCCGGGTGTCGGCGCACCCGCTGGTACGGGCGCTGTGCCTCGGCTTCGGTGCTGCGCTGGTCTCGACCAGTGCCAATGCCGCGGGCGAGCCACCGGCGCGCAGCGAGGCCGACCTCGCACCATGGCTGCGCGAGGCGATCGACGCCATCCTTCCGGGCTGGACCGGTGGGCTCGATCGCCCCACGCCCATCCGTGACGCGCGGACCGGGTTCACGCTGCGGAACTGAGCCGGCTGCGGGCAGCGCGCCGCGCCGGCCGAAGGCACCGGCGCCCACCCTTCACTTTCCCCGGCCCCGCGGCCGGCGCAAGATGCGCGGATGATGAGCAGACTCTCCCGCATCATGGTCCTGCTGCTTCCCGCCTGCCTGGCCGCGCCGCTCACCGGTGCATCCGCGCAGGAGGCCCAAGGCGACGTCACGATCTATCGCTGCACAGGGGCGGACGGCCAGGTCGTGATCGGCAACGTGCCCTGCGCTGAGGGCGCCGACCAGCAGGTCCGGAGCATGGTCCGCCCGGTGGACGGCGCGCCTGCGCCGCGGGTGTCCACCGCGGCGCCCGCTCCGGCGATCCCGGCGCAGACGGTGCAGTACGTCCAGGTGCAGCCCGCCCAGGCCCTCTACGAATGCGTGCGCAGCGACGGCAGCACGTATGAGAGCGACACCGGGGTCGGCGAAGAGCGCTGGATCCCGGTCTGGGCCGGCGGGGGCTGGCCCACGGGGGGCTATCGAGGTGGCAAGGGCGCGGGGACGCCAGGCGGGCGCGGCGATATCGGCGCGCGTGGTCCGACCACGCGTGCCGGCAGCGGCCTGAGTGCTCCCCCGGTGAGCCGCATCAGCATCCCGGCCAACCCGCCCGGGCCCGAAGCCGGCGCCGCCGCGGGGCCCCGTCCGAGGCCTCCGCACGGCGGCCCCCAGGGCGCTGTCGCGGGCGGCTACGTGGAGCGCGACCCCTGCCATCCGCTGCCGCAGGCCGAAGCCTGCGCGCGCCTGCGCGACCGTCGCGACACCATCCGCGGGCGCTTCTTCAACGCCCAGCAGGTCGAGCGCGATACGCTGCGTGTCGAGGATCGCGGGCTCAATGCCCGGATCGACCGAGACTGCAGGACGTACTGATGCCCCGATCCACCCGCCGACGGCTCCCCGTGGCCGTCCTGGCCCTGCTGGCGACCGCCCTTCCCGCCCACGCCGCAACCCCGGTCGTCATCTACCGCTGCACCGACACCAGCGGTGCGCTGACGGTGCAGAACGACGAACCTTGCCCCGCGGGCAGCCGGCAGGAGCGCACCGTGGTCGAGCCGCCGCCACCGATGCCCGTGTACGTGCCGCAGTCGCCCACGCCGGCACCGGGGCCGGCGCCCACCGCCGCCCCGGAAGAGCCACAGGCGCAGGCTCCGGAACGTCCCCATGCGCCCGCGCCCGCCCGCATCGCCGATACCGACCGGCTGCCGCCCCCGCCGATCTTCCGCTGCCATACGCCCGGCAACGACCGTTACGTGAGCGAGGACGCGGAGCCCCAGCCGCGTTGCGTACCGCTGCAGACCGTCGGCATCAACGGCGACCCGAACCTGGGTGCCGGAGCGGCCTGCGAATGGCAGTACGACCGCTGCGAACGCATTCCCGACGGCGAAGCCTGCGACGGCTGGCGCCAGCGCGGGCGCGAGATCGAATCGACCTGGCGCTATGCCCGCGGGGACGCCCGCGCGCCTCTGCAACAGGAATTCGCCCGCGTGTCGACGATCCTCTCGGACACGACCTGCGGCCTGGCGCAGCCGCGCTAGCCGGCGGGCGATCCCTCTTCAGGCGGCGAGCCGTCGAGCGGCCAGTTCTCCGGCAGCACCAGCTCGGGCACCGGGTCGGGCGGCACGTCCGGCTCCGGCGGCGGCGCCATCACCGCGCCCGCGCCGGGCAGGTAATAGGCCACGCGATCGAAGAACCTGCTGTAGAACCCCGTGTTCTGGACCGTGTTACTGGCCACGCGCACCAGGGTCGCGCCACTGCTGCCGATCGGCACCGAGACCGAGCCCAGCACGCTCACGCCCACGCTGGCCGACTTGGTCTGGGTCTTCAGCGCATACCGGTCCTGCACCGCGTTCACGAACACGATCGATCCGCCATCCGCCTGTGGCACGCAGGTGGTGCGCACGTGCAACTGGGTGTGGACGTCGGACTCCGGCTGGAAGCTCTTCACCGCGGTGAGCGCCTCGGCCGACGCTTCCCCGACCACATAGCCCTGTCCGAGCAGCGCGCGGCGCGCGGCCTCGCATGCGGCCGCCGGCGGCATCGGATAGCTGCGCGAGTAGGTGTCCTCGGCCGAAAAGGTCTCGCCCAGCGGGGGCGGTGGTTCCTTCTCCCGGCCGAAGCCGCAGGACGCAAGAGGGAGCGCCAGCACCAGCGCGGCGGCCACGCGCCTGCCCGGAAATCGCGATGGGAGCATGTCGTGTCGGGATGGCAGGGGACGGAGAGTGTAGCCATGCCGCGGTGCAAGGCCACTGAACGACGGCGCCGATCCGTGCTCAGGCATCGAACAGGGACGGCTGCACGGGCGGATACACCAGCAGGTCGCCCGCCGGACGGGCGGCTTCGTTGATCACGTGCGGCTGCGCGGGCTTGGCGTCGATGACGTGCAGCACCTCGAAGCCGCGATGGACGAGCAGGTCCGAGATCAGCCTGCGATGGCAACGCCACCACACCGCTTCGGCGCACATCAGCGCGGTGCGGCGCATCTGCGCAAGCTCCAGCGCGAGCGCCAGTCCTTCGGCGAATTCGGTGCTGGCCGTATGGTCCGCATAGCCCTGGAAGGCCGCGTTGCGCCATCCACCATTGGGCGATCCTGGCTGCGCACGCCGCCGCCCCCCCAGCTGCGGCAGCCACCGATAGCCGATGCCGGCCGCGGGCAGCGATGCAGCCATCGCCTCGCTGGCGAACCAGGGATAGCGCCGCGAGCCGGGGAAGCGGCGCACGTCGGCGATGGCCTCGATGCCGTGCGTCGCGAGCAGCTCGAGGAACTCTTCCCAGCTCCGCGTCGAATGGCCGATGGTCCAGATCCTGTCGGTCAACGCCCGTCCTCCAGGGATACGTGCGGCCACGATGCTGCGCACCGCACGATGCCCCCCGCGTGAAACCGGGCCGGAGCTGTCGACGGCGCCGGATGCCTGGGGTATACGGTTCGCCTTCCATGCACGGCTCCGGGCCGGGGAACACCATGCGCGAGATCGGCCTGACCATCCTGCTCCTGACGCTCGGCAACGTCTTCATGACGTTCGCGTGGTACGCGCACCTGAAGGAGCTGGGATCGAAGCCCTGGTTCGTCGCCGCGCTGCTGAGCTGGGGCATCGCATTCTTCGAGTACATGCTGCAGGTGCCCGCCAACCGCATCGGCTACACCGTGCTGTCGCTGGGCCAGCTCAAGATCCTGCAGGAAGTGATCACGCTGACGGTGTTCGTCCCCTTCGCGGTGCTCTACATGAAGGAGCCGCTGAAGCTCGATTACCTGTGGGCCGGGCTGTGCATCCTCGGCGCGGTGTACTTCGTGTTCCGCGGCGGCACCGGCGCGACCACCTGAGGCCACGCGTTCACGGCGGCGGGGTGGGCGGACTGGTATCGATGCGCCCTGTCCCGCCGCGCCACGCCCATGCCCCGAACATCCACGTCCAGGTCCAGGGCCGTCGTGCGCACGGGCACGGCGGGCTGGTCGATCGCGAGCGCCCATCGCCATCTTGCCGGGCCCGGTGCCAGCGGCCTCGAGCGCTACGCCACACTGTTCGACGCCGTCGAGATCAACTCCTCCTTCTACCGCCCGCACCGCCGCGAGACCTATGCGAGATGGGCCGCCACCGTCCCGGCGCACTTCCGCTTCTCGGTGAAACTGCCGCGGACGATCACGCACGAATACGCATTGCGCGGCGCCCTGCCGCTGCTCGACGACTTCCTCGCGCAGGCGGACGCGCTTGGCGAACGCCTTGGCTGCCTGCTGGTCCAGCTGCCGCCTTCGCTGGCCTGCGACGCACGCGTCGCCAGCACATTCTTCGCCGGCCTGCGCCGCCGCTGGGACGGTGGCGTCGCCTGCGAGCCGCGCCATGCCAGCTGGTTCGAGCCGCGCGTGGATGCGCTGTGGCAGCGCCATCGGGTTGCGCGCGTGGCGGCGGACCCCGCCCGGCAGCCCGAGGCCGCCGAACCGGGTGGCCATGCCTCGTTGCGCTACTGGCGCTGGCATGGGTCGCCGCGGATCTATTACAGCAGCTACCAAGCCGACGCCCTTGCAGCACTGGCGGCGCGCGTACGCGCCACCCATGAAGGCGGCACCGAAACCTGGGTCATCTTCGACAACACGGCACACGGTCATGCCACGCCCAATGCAGCGGAGCTCCAGCCACTGCTGCGCCGCTGACGCGCCAGCCGGTCAGGCCGGCGGCCTGGCCACCACGACCCAGGTCGGCGCGTGGTCGCTCGCCTTCTCCTGCAGCCGTACCCAGCGGTCGACGCCCGCTTCCTTCAGGCCTTTCGCCAGCACCGGGTTGAGCAGCAGGTGGTCGATGCGCAGCCCACGGTCGCGCTCGGCATGCTGGCGGAAGTAGTCCCAGAACGTATACGGGCGCACCTCGCCGAAGGTCTCCAGCAGCGCATCGGTCCAGCCCTGGGCGAGCAGCTCTTCGTAACGCTCGCGCACTTCCGGCTGGAACAGGGCGTCCTTCCGCCAGCCCTTCGGATCGTAGACGTCGGACTCGTGCGGGATCACGTTGAAGTCGCCGATGAGTGCCACCGGATGCGGCAGGTCGACCAGGCCCTTCGCGTGCCGGTGCAGGCGCCGCATCCACGCCAGCTTGTAGTCGTACTTGGGGCCGGGGAAGGGGTTGCCGTTGGGCAGGTAGATGGCGCCCACCACGACCCCGTGGATGGCCGCCTCGATGTAGCGGCTCTGCGTATCCTTCGGATCGCCGGGCAGGCCGCGCCGGCTTTCCACCGGCAGCGTGTCGCGACCGAGCAGGGCCACGCCGTTCCAGGAGCGCTGGCCCTGCCAGATGGCCCCGTAGCCCGCCGCTTCCAGTTCGGCCGCGGGAAAGGCGCTATCCAGCGCCTTCAGCTCCTGCAGCGCGACGATGTCGGGCGCTTCCCTTTCCAGCCATGCGAGCAGGTGCGGCAGGCGCGTGCCGATGCCGTTGACGTTGAACGTGGCGATCTTCAGCGTCTTCCTGCGGGCCACCGGCCATCTCCTTGCGCTGCGGGGCGATCGACCGTAGCCCCGCTGCAATGGCGACGCCGTGAATCGCGCGGCGGCCTGCATGGCGGCACGGCCGCGAGGTTCACGCCGCGACCATCAGGCCGCCGCTAGCGTCGGCACTCCCGCCCGCCGGAGCCCCCATGGCTGCCATGCCCGACCCGCGCGAAGTCCCCGGACAGGCCCCCCACCCCGCGCGCGACCCGGTGCCGGACCAGCCGGTGGATCCCGTGCCCGACCAGCCCATCGATCCCGACCCCGACCGTCCGGCCGACCCCGTGGCGCCACCGCGCCAGCCCGGCGCACCGGTGCGTGAGCCCGGACGCGTCGACTAGAACCCGTAGCGCAGGAAGCCGCCGTCCACCGCGAGGCACTCGCCGGTGATGTAGCCCGCGGCGGGCAGGCACAGGAAGGCCACGGCGGCCGCGACCTCCTCCGGCTCGCCGATGCGGCCCATCGGCGTGCGCATCAGCACGTCGTCGAGGTAATCGGGATCGGCCAGCTTCGGCGAGGTCCGGCGGGTGCGGATGTACCAGGGCGCCACGCAGTTCACGCGCACGCCGTCCTCGGCCCACTCGCAGGCGAGGTTGCGCGTCATCTGGTGCAGGGCCGCCTTGCTCATGCCATAGGGCGCGCCGGTGCGCACGTGGGTCGCGCCCGACACGCTGCCGACGTTGACGATGCAACTGGCCGCATGCTGCGCCAGCAGCGGATGCGCGTACCGGCTCAGCTCGAACGCGCTGAACAGGTTGACCTCGAAGATCTCGCGCCATTCGTCCTCGGTGTAGTCCACCGAGGGCTTGCTGAGGTTGCCGCCAGCGTTGTTGACCAGGATGTGCAGGCCTTCGCCCTGGTCCTCGACCCAGTCCAGCAGCTCGCGGCGCTGCTCGTCGTCGGCGACATCCGCGATCAACGCGCGCAGGTCGCCGTCCGGATGCTGGTCCAGCAGTTCCTCGCGCGCGGCCTCGAGGGCGTCGCCATCGCGCGCGGCAATCAGCACGCGCGCACCGAACCCCAGCAGCTCCGATGCGATCGCGCGGCCGATCCCGGCGCTCCCGCCGGTCACCAGCGCGAGCTGTCCGTCGAGGCGCCAGCGCTGGCGGTCGGACCCGCTCACGGCATGCAGAAACAGTGCGCGACGGCCTTCACCGGGTGCCCGCCACGGGCGAGCGCCTGCTCGATGAAGCGCAGGTCGTCGGCGACACCCGGCAGCACCTGCTGCAGCAGCAGGCCGTTGGCCAGGCCGCTGCGTGCCAGCAGGGCGGCCCCCGAGCGGCTCTCGGCCATGCCGGCGACGAAGTTCTCGAACGGCGTCATCGGCTTCTCGATGTAGCGCACGCCCCAGTCGTCGGCTTCGCCCAGTTCCGCGCGCGCGGCCGCATCGGCGAGCGCGTCGCGCAGGCCCCCGAATTCATCCACCAGGCCGCGTTCCTTCGCCTGCGCGCCGCTCCAGACGCGGCCGCGGGCGACGGTGTCGATCTCCTCGACGCTGCGGCCGCGCGCGGCGGCCACCTTGCCGGTGAAGTCGCGGTAGCCCTTCTCGATGACGCTCTGGAAGACCGCGCCGACGTCCGGCTGCAGCGGGCGCGTGGGATCGAAGGCGCCGGCGAACGGGGTGGTGCCCACGCCGTCGGTGCGCACGCCGATCTTCTCCAGCGTGCGCGGGATGGTCGGGAACATGCCGAAGATGCCGATGGAACCGGTGATGGTGGACGGATCGGCGTAGATCGCATCGGCGTCCATGCTGATCCAGTAGCCGCCCGAGGCGGCCATGTCGCCCATCGAGGCCACGACCGGCTTGCCCGCTTCCTTCAGCGCCACGATCTCGCGGCGGATCTGCTCGGAGGCGAAGACCTCGCCACCCGGCGAGTCCACGCGCAGCACCACGGCCTTGACCTCGTCGTCCTCGCGCGCGGCGCGCAGCAGGGCCGAGGTGGACTCGCCACCCACGCGGCCGGGATTCTGCTCGCCGCCCATGATCTGGCCCTCGGCGACGACCACGGCCACCTGCGGGCGCGTATCGGTGCCGGGCACAGGGCTGGTGACGTGCTTGAGGTAGTCGTCGTAGGCGATCTCGCGCACGCCGCTGTCGCTGTCCTCGTCGGCCTCGCCACGCTCGGCGAGCAACTGCTGCACCTCCTCGAGCGTCTTCAGGCCATCGACCAGCTTCTGGTCGAGCGCCAGCCGGGCCAGGTCGCCACCGGCCGCCTGCACGTGGACCGGCAGGCTTGCGATGCCCGCCGCCAGCGCGCCGGCATCCAGGCCGCGCGCGGCGGCGACATCGCCGACGAAGCGCTGCCAGATGTCGTTCATCCAGTAGAGATCGGCTTCCTTCGCCTCGGGCGAGGCCTGGTCGAGCACATAGGGTTCGGCCGCGGACTTGTACTCGCCCACCTTGAACAGGTGCACGTCCACGCCAAGCTTGTCCTGCAGGCCCTCCCGGTAGTACTGGCGGTAGCGGCCGATGCCCTCGAGCACCAGCCCGCCATACGGATCCATGTAGACCTCGTTGGCACGGGCGGCCAGCAGGTACTGCGCCTGGCCGAAGTAGTCGCCATATGCGATCACTTCCTTGCCGGCCTCGCGCAGGCCGCCGATCGCGTCGGCCAGCTCGCGCATCGAGGCATAGCCGGAAAACGCCATGCGGTCGGTGCGCAGGAGCACGCGCTCGATGCGCGCGTCTTCAGCGGCCTCCTCGATCACGCGCAGCAGGTCGCGCAGGCGCACTTCCGGGACGTCCTGGCCGGTGGCCTTGCCGAAGGCGCGGCTGACCGGATCGACGCTGAACTGCTCGACCAGCGCGCCCTCCGGCGCGATGACCAGCGTGGTGCGATCCAGCAGCGGCCTGGCGCGCTCGGCGCTGAAGATCGCGACCAGCACCATCACCACCAGCAGCAGGAACAGCAGGTTGAACACCAGCCGGCGGGTGAAGTTGAGGGCATCCCAGGCGCCCACCACGACGCGGGCGATGGGGCCGCGGCGGCGCGGGGCGTGACGGGGCGATTCGGACATGGGGCAGCCAGGCGGAGAATGCGATGCAGCCAGTATCGCCGGTGGCGCCAACCGGCGTCATCCGCCTTAGGTCACCCGGCCATCCGGGGCAGGCGCGCGCTTGTCCACAGGAAGCGGCCGGCCATCAGCAGCGCGGCGACCACGAGACCCGCGATCAGGCCGATCCACATCCCCCGCGGGCCCATGCCAAGCCCCAGCCCCAGCCAGGCACCGGTCGCCATGCCGACGGCCCAATAGGCGAAGACCGCCAGGAACATCGGCACCCGCGTGTCCTTCAGCCCGCGCAGCGCACCGGCCGAAAGCACCTGCACGCCATCTGGGAACTGGAAGGCCGCGGCGAACAGCAGCAGCGATGCGGCGAGTGCCGCGACCGTGGCGTCGGTGGTGTAGACCGCGGCGATCACATCGTGCCCGGCCACCAGCGCCAGCGCCGAGAGCGCCTGCGTGCCCATCACCAGGACCAGGCCGGCCAGGGTCGCGCGCCGGACGCCCTCGCGCCCGCGGCCCATGCCCAGGGCGTGGCCGACGCGCACGGTCGTGGCCTCGGCCAGCCCGAACGGGACCATGAAGCACAGACTGGCGACGTTGATCGCGATCTGGTGCGCGGCGGCCTCGACCTGGCCCAGGCGCCCGATCAGGAGCGCGGTGACGATGAACAGCCCGCCTTCCATCGCCACGGTCACCCCGATGGGCAGGCCGGTGCGCAGCAGGTCGCGGATCGGCGGCCAGCGCGGCGGATCGAAGCGTGCGAACAGCCCGAGCGGCGCGAAGCGGCGCGAGCAGGCGAGGTAGAGGGCGAAGCCGAGCGCCTGTGCCCACATCATCAGGGCCGACGCCAGCCCGAGGCCGCCGGCTCCCATTTCCGGGATGCCGAAGCGGCCGAAGGCGAACGCATAGCCGAGTGGCCCGAGCAGCAGCAAGCCGCCGAAGCCGAACAGCATCGTCGGCAGCGTCCAGTGCAGGCCGTCGCTCAGGTAGCGCATCGCGTAGTACAGGGTGAGTGCCGGCACGCCCCAGCGGATGCCGTGGAGGAAGGCGCGCGCGCCGGGCCGGATGTCGTCCGCGATGCCCATCGGGGCCAGCGCCGCGGTCGCCACCGTGAGCAGCGCGAACAGCAGCAGGCCCAGGCCGAGCGCCAGCCACAGCGCCTGGCGGAACAGTGGCGCGATGGCGTCGCGGCGGCCCGCGCCGTCGAGCTGCGAAACCGCGGGCGGCAGCGCCATCAACGTGCCCATCGGGATCATCATCGGCAGCCAGAACATGGCCGTGCCGACCGACACCGCCGCGAGCGTGGCGGTCCCATGGCGGCCGGCGATCACGCTGTCGACGAGGCCGATCAGGCCGGTGGCGACGTGGCCGGCGACCAGTGGCGCGGCCAGGACCGCGGTGGTGCGCACTTCGCCCGGGAAGCGCGGGAGGGGAGGCGGCGGGGACATGCCGTGTGGCGGTCAGCGCAGCACGCCGGTGGGCGGCGGCGCCACGCGCTCGCGCAGCCAGCGGCCGCGTTGTGCCGGCGGGGTGGCCAGCAGTTCCACCCGCAGTTCCGCGCGCGACTGCGGCGGGGTGCGCGCGGCCAGCACGGCCAGGTCGTCGCGTGCCTGGTGGTCGAGCCCACGCAGGGCCTCGAGCACCGCCGGCCTTGCCTCCACCGGCACCTGGGCGATCAGCGGATGCAGCCGGGGATAGTCCGCCCCCAGGTCGGGGCCGAGCAGCCAGCCGCGGCGCACGCTGGCGTCGAGGTCGTCGAACCGGGCGCGGAGCGCGGCCTGCTCGGCCTCCGGCAGGGCGGCGTAGCGGCGCGCCGCGCCACGCAGTGCCGCGCGTTCGCTG
>DATBUS010000074.1:0-29060 GCA_036515815.1 Luteimonas sp. | reverse complement strand
GCGCTGGCGATCGGACGCGGGCGGCACGGCCGCCCGCACCTCCGCCACGGGCGCTGGGACTGCAACTGGAGCCACAGCGGCGACCGGCTGGCGATCGCGCTCGGCGAGGACGTGCGCGTGGGCATCGACATCGAGCGGCCGCGGCCGCGGCCGCGCGTGCTGGAACTGGCCGGGCGCTACTTCGCGCCCGCCGAGGCCGCTGCGCTCGCCGCGCTGCCCGAGGACGCGCGCGCCGACGCCTTCCTGCGCCTGTGGTGCGCCAAGGAGGCCGTGCTCAAGGCGCACGGTCGCGGGCTGGCCTTCGGCCTGCACCGGCTGTGTTTCGACGGGTTCGACGATCCGTGCGCGACACCGCGGCCCGTCGCCATGGATCCGGCGCTCGGCCTGGCCGGCGACTGGCACCTGCGGCGCCTGCCGTTCGACGGCCTGGTCGGCATGCTCGCCTGGCACGCGGCCGGGCCGCGCTTTCCGGGCCCGGCGCGGCCCTAGCGGGCGCGATGGACCGGCGCGCCACGCTCAGCCCCGCCCGACCACCACTAGGTGCCGCTCGGCATCGAGACCCGGCACCCGCAGCGGCCGGCTGTCGCGCAGCGCCCAGCCGGCCGGCAGCTGCGCCAGCTCGTCGGCCGGATGGACGCCCTTCATCGCCAGCAGTACGCCGTCATCCGCGAGCAGATGCCCGCCCAGCTCGAGGATCAGCGGGATCGTCGCGAGCGCGCGTGCGGTGATCGCGGCGTACGTGCCCGGCTCGTCCAGCGCCTCGATGCGCGACTCGGCCACGCGCGCGCCGTCCAGCCCCAGCTCGCGGATCGCCTGGCGCATGAAGCGCGCCTTCTTGCCCGCGCTCTCGACCAGGGTGACGCGCAGGCCCGGCTTGACGATCGCCAGCGGGATGCCGGGCAGGCCCGCGCCGGTGCCGAGGTCGGCCAGCGCGCCGTTCGACCCGACCAGCGGGTCGACGAAGGCATGCATGGCCAGCGAGTCGAGCAGGTGCTTGGTGACCATCTCGCGCGGATCGCGGATGGCGGTGAGGTTGTAGGTCGCGTTCCAGCGCACGAGCAGCGCCAGGTAGGCGAGCAGGCGCGGGGCGTGCGCGGGGTCGAGGCCGAGGTCGGTCAGGCCCGACTCGAGCATCGGACGAAGGTCGGAGGGCAGGTCGGCAGGCATCGCGACAGTATGACCGGCGCCCGCCACCGCTATCCGCGCCCGCATGGTGCGGCGCGCGGGCGGGTATCCTAGGCGGTCCGGAGCGGACCCGACCGACCCTCGCGCAGGCGGCGGGGCGGCGGTTCCGCGTCCACCGCAGCCAGCCAGGGGAACGAGCCGAATGGCCCGCATCATCGCGATCGCCAACCAGAAAGGCGGCGTCGGCAAGACGACCACGGCCGTGAACCTGGCCGCCGGGCTCGCCCGTGCGCCACAGAAGGTGCTGCTGGTCGACCTCGACCCCCAGGGCAACGCGACGATGGGCTCGGGCGTGGACAAGCGCGCGATCGAGGCCTCGATCACCGAGGTGCTGCTGGGCGAATCCGACGCGAAGGGCGCGATCGTGCGCACCGCCGAGGACTTCGACCTGCTGCCCGGCAACATCGACCTCACTGCGGCCGAGATCCGGCTGATGGACGAGGCCGGTCGCGAGCAGAAGCTCAAGACCGTGCTCGAGCCGCTGCGTGGCGACTACGACTTCATCCTCGTCGACTGCCCGCCGGCGCTGTCGCTGCTGACGCTCAACGCGCTGACCGCGGCGGATTCGGTGATCGTCCCGATGCAGTGCGAGTACTACGCGCTCGAAGGCATCTCCGCGCTGGTGGAAACCGTCGAAGCGGTGCGCGCGCGGCTCAATCCCCGGCTCGAGATCGAGGGTGTGCTGCGCACCATGTTCGACGTGCGCAACAACCTCGCCAACGCGGTGTCGGCGGAACTCATCAACCATTTCGGCGACAGGGTCTTCCGTACCATCGTGCCGCGCAACGTGCGCTTGGCCGAGGCGCCGAGCCACGGCCAGTCGATCGTCGGCTACGACCGCGCCAGCCGCGGCGGCGTCGCCTACCTCGGCCTCGCCGGTGAGGTGCTGCGCCGCGCCCGCGAGCGCGATGCGGCGGCGAAGAAGTCGAAGGAGGCCGCGGCATGAGCACGGCCAAGAAGCGCGGCCTCGGCCGCGGGCTGGAAGCGCTGCTGGGCCCGAAGGCCGCGGCGGAAGCGCCGCAGATCGTCGAGGCGCAGCCCGGCGACACGCTGCGACAGCTGCCCGTCGATTCGCTCGTCGCCGGCAAGTACCAGCCGCGCCGGCACTGGGACGAGGCCAAGCTCGCCGAGCTGGCCGAATCGATCCGCGCCCAGGGCGTGATCCAGCCGATCGTGGTGCGCGAGATCCGCGACCACGGCGGCAAGACCTACGAGATCATCGCAGGCGAGCGCCGCTGGCGCGCGTCCAGGCTCGCCGGGCTCGCCGA
Organism: Luteimonas sp.; assembly: GCA_036515815.1. Classification (GTDB taxonomy): domain Bacteria; phylum Pseudomonadota; class Gammaproteobacteria; order Xanthomonadales; family Xanthomonadaceae; genus Luteimonas. The sequence continues at coordinate 26,607 of DATBUS010000074.1, read as the reverse complement.
GATCCCGGTGGTCGTGCGCGAAGTCGACGACCGCACCGTCGTCGCGATGGCGCTGATCGAGAACATCCAGCGCGAGGACCTCAACCCGCTGGAAGAGGCGCAGGCGCTGCAGCGCCTGATCGACGAGTTCGACCTCACCCATGCGCAGGCCGCCGAGGCCGTCGGCCGCTCGCGCGCCGCGGTGTCAAACCTGCTGCGCCTGCTGGAATTGCCGCCGGAGATCCGCGTGCTGGTGGAAACCCGCGCGATCGAGATGGGCCATGCACGCGCGCTGCTGCCCTTGCAGCCGCAGGCCGCGGTCGCGCTCGCCCGGCAGGCCGCCGAGCAGGGCTGGTCGGTACGCGAGGTCGAGCACCGCGTGCAGCAGATCATGGCGGGCCAGGTGCCGGGCGGCGGCGCCAAGCCGCGTACCGCGAAGGCGCGCCCGCAGGCCGACATCGTCGCACTGGAGCGCGAGCTGGCCGAGACGCTGGGCACCAAGGTCAGCGTGCTCAACGGTCGCGGCAACAAGGGCCGCCTCGTCATCCACTACAGCGACCTCGAATCGCTGGACGGCGTGCTCGAGCGCCTGCGCGCCCCGCGCGGGAACTAGCCCCGCCGCTCCGCTGCGGCGCGGTTCCGCGAGCGCGGTTCCGCCGCTGTCCGGCCACCGCACGCCCGCGAAGACCATCCCGCGGGCGTCCGGGCCGCCCGTACCGGTGCCCGCGTTCGCGAGCGCGACGACGCCATCCGCGCCCGCCGCCGCGGAACTATCGGCGACAATGCCGCTCCAACGGGCCCGAGAGCCCGTCGCACGGATGCGGCCACCCATCGAGATGCCCATGCCGCCCGTCCTTCCGCTTTCCGTCGTCGTTCCGGTCTACAACGAGGCGGGCAACGTCGCGCCGCTGGTGCGCGAGATCGTGCAGGCGCTGCGCGGCGTCACCGGGTTCGAGATCGTCTACGTCGACGACTGCTCGAAGGACGGTACCGTGGCCGCGCTGCAGGCGCTGAAGGCCGAGGCGCCCGAGTTGCGCATCCTCCGCCACGTCAGCAACAGCGGGCAGAGCACCGCGACGCGCAACGGCGTCAAGGCCGCCCGCGGCGCGTGGATCGCCACGCTCGACGGCGACGGCCAGAACGATCCGGCCGACATCCCGAAACTGCTCGCCATGCGCGACGGGTCGCCCGCCGACGTGAAGCTCTTCGCCGGCTGGCGCGTGCAGCGAAAGGACACCGGCAGCAAGCGCTGGGCGTCGAAGATCGCCAATGCGATCCGCGCGGCGATGCTGCGCGATGCCACGCCCGACACCGGCTGCGGCATCAAGCTGTTCGAGCGCGAGGCCTTCCTCGACCTGCCCTATTTCGACCACATGCACCGCTACCTGCCCGCGCTGATGCAGCGCGCCGGCTGGAAGACGGTGAGCGTGCCGGTGAACCACCGCCCGCGCGGCGCCGGCGTCTCCAAGTACAACAACCTCAACCGCGCGCTGGTCGGCATCCGCGACCTGCGCGGCGTCGCCTGGCTGATCACCCGCTCGCGCCTGACCCGCGTCGAGGAAGCCTGATGGCCGCCGACTTCATGAACAGCCCGATCCCGTGGCTGGCATGGACGGGGCTGCACGCGTCGCCGTGGAAGCTGATCGGCCTGATCGGTGCCGCGATGTTCGGCGGGCGCTGGCTGGTGCAGTTCGTCGCCAGCCGCCGCGCCGGCAAGCCGGTGATCCCGCGCGTGTTCTGGTACATGAGCGTGGTCGGCAGCCTGATGACGCTGAGCTACTTCCTGTTCTCGCAGAAGCGCGACTCGGTGGGCGTCATCCAGAACCTGTTCCCGGCGTTCACCGCCGTCTACAGCCTGTGGCTGGACATCCGCCACCGCGGCTGGCGCCGCGAGCGCGCGTCGCACTGAGTGTCGGTGCGCGCGGCTGAACGGGCCCGGCGGCGGCCGGCACGCGTAAGTGCTTGCCCGCAAAGGGATCGCCGGCCATAATGCGCGGCTCGCTGCGTCCGCCGGCCTCCAATGGCGCCGACGTCCACCGGAAAGCGCGTTTTCCGGCACCTGCGAACCGCCTGCGCCGCAGGCACCCCGCCCGCATCGCGCGACGCCCGCAAGGCGCGTCGGGGCCGCCGCCTCCCTGGCCAAGGGAAGCAGTCATGCGGATCCGTCCGCAAGAGCCCGGCGTTCGTTGACCGGACTTCTCAACACTCGAGGTGCGTATGTCCAAGGTATGCCAGGTCACCGGCAAGCGTACGGTGACGGGTAACAACGTCTCCCACGCCAACAACAAGACCCGCCGCCGTTTCCAGCCGAACCTCCACGAGCGCCGTTTCTGGGTCGCGTCGGAGAACCGCTGGGTCAAGCTGCGTATTTCCGCCAATGCCCTGCGCACCATCGACAAGAACGGCATCGATGCCGTGCTCGCCGATCTTCGCGCCCGCGGCGAAAAGATCTGAGGAGTAGACGACGATGGCTTCCAAGCGCGACAAGATCCGCCTGATCTCCTCGGCCGGCACCGGTCATTTCTACACGACCGACAAGAACAAGAAGAACACGCCTGGCAAGATGGAAATCAAGAAGTACGACCCGGTGGTGCGCAAGCACGTGCCGTACAAGGAAGGCAAGATCAAGTAAGCCCCGGCTTGCGATCGAGCTTCGCGAAAACCCGCCTCCCGGCGGGTTTTTCGTTGCCGGGTGCGCAGTGGACGGACGAGGCCCGGGCATCGTCGAACGTTTCGGGGCGCCGAGGCACCACGTCCCGGACGACGCTGCGCCGGGCGTTTCCGCATGCCCGGTCGACATGGGGGCAAACGCCCTCCGCCCATGGCCCCGGCGATCGCGCCGTGCCCGCCGTGCCGGCGCAACCTCACGCCCACCCCATGCAGGGCCCGCCGTCACCGCACGTAGCGCCCGCAGGCTGCATGTCGTCCCGGCCCCGGAGCGACCATGACCGTGCCCACGTCCCGTACCTGCGCCGCCCTTTTCGGTGCCGTCCTCCTCCTCGGGCTGGTAGCGGCCGCCGCCATGGCCCTCACCGAGGGCGAGCCCGGCGCGCTGCCGCTGGGGCTGGTCTTGGTCGGCCTGATCGGATCGGCGTGGGCCCGGTGGCGATCGCGTCGCCGCTAGTGCATCCGCGGCCCGCGCCGGCGCTCGACGTGGTCGGGCAGCACCTTGTCGGCCGCGGTCAGCGGCGTGACGCCCAGCCGCAGGCCGGCCGCGCCGAGCGCGCTCTTGACCTCGTGGAAGGTCGCCCACTCGGGCATGTCTCGCAGCGCGCTCTCCACCAGCGCCATGTCGCCGGTCTGCCGGCACATCCGGAAGTACTCGGTGAGGTCGGCGGTCGAGCGCAGGTAGTCCGCGATGCGTCGGTTCTCGTCCATGGCGGGCGTCGGGCGGGTCGGGCGGATGGCCCACGCTACCGCGCACGCGTCGCGACCGCGTCGACGCCGCGCCCGGCTCAGTACTGCTTCGACATCGACCCGGCAGGGCGCCGCTCGGGCACCGGCGGCGGCGCGTAGCGCGTCACCCGGTTGCGGCCGGCGAGCTTGGAGCGGTACATCGCCACGTCGGCATGCGCGATCAGCGCCTCGTAGTCGTAGCCCCCGGCGGTGGTCGTGACCACACCCAGGCTGGCCGTCACCGGCAGCCCGCAGCCGGCGCCGCCGGCGTCGATCGACGCGATCGAGCGACGGCAGACCTCGGCGATGCGCATGGCCGCCTCGGCGTCGCAGTCGACCAGCGTCATCGCGAATTCCTCGCCGCCCAGGCGCCCGAACAGGTCCTGCTCGCGGCAGTGCAGCCGCCCGACGCGGGCGACCTCGCGCAGCACCCAGTCGCCGGCCGAATGGCCGCACTGGTCGTTGATCTGCTTGAAATGGTCGAGGTCGAGCAGCAGCACGCTGACCGGGCGCCGACGCTCCGCGCAGGCGGCGAGCACCGCCTCGGAGCGCTCGCGGAAATGGCGTCGGTTGGCCAGCCCGGTCAGGCCGTCGGTCTCGGCGAGCTGGCGCAGCGAGCCGTGCATGCGCCGCGCGCGCCAGCCCCAGTAGCCGAACGAGGCCACCAGCACCAGCAGCAGCGCGATGGCCAGGCTGAAGTTCCACTTGGTGCGCCGGTCGACCTCCTGCTGCAGGCTCAGCAGGCGGTTCTTGCTGGTGAGCAGCGCGATGGACTGGTTCTTCTGGTTGAGCTCGTGCCGGCTCAGCTGGAAGGCGTACTCGCGCGCCTTGATGTCGTCGAGCCGGGCCTTGTCGGCTTCGGCGAAGAGGCGGTATTCCTCGAGGGCCGTGCGCAGGTCGCCGCGCTTCATCGCGACTTCGTAGAGAACGTAGTGCGCGGTGACATTGGCGGTCCAGCGTGGATCCTGACCCTCGATGCGCGCGACATGGGCGGCGTGCGACGCCGCACCGGCCACATCGCCGAGGTCGAGCTTGTAGCGCGCGAGCAGGCTGTGGAATTCACCGATCAACCGCGTGTAATGGGTGGCTTCGACCTCTGCCAGGCTGCCCTCGAGCAGGCCGACCGCCTGGGCCCGCTTGCCATTCGCCGCCCAACGCTTGGCGAGCGTGCTGCGGATGAAATTCGCGGGAATTGTTTCGTTCTCGCGCAGGCAGTCGGTGATCGCCGACTCGACGTCCGCACTTTCGTCGATCGCCGCGCCCATCCGGTACACCGCCTCGACGAGGTTCTGGCGGGCAATGCATCGCTCGCGAGGGCCGGCCGCCCCCTCCGTGACGATCCGGGCGTAGTGCTTGGCCAGTTCGAACTGCCCGAATTCGTTGTAGACCGTCGAAGCGACGACGGGCGCCGCGTATTTCAGCTCCGGCGTACCGATGCTTCCCTGAAGCGACAGCGCACGCTCCAGATACCGCAGCCCGAGCGAGAAGTCCCGGGTGATGGCCGAGATATTGGCGACCAGCAGCGCCGCACGAAATCGCAGTTCAGGATCGGACGCCTGGTCGAACAGCGCGACCGAATCGCCGAGGGCCGCGCCGTAATCCCCGCGGATGGCCTTGCGGTAATCCTGCAGCAGGCGCAGGTACTGGAGCTCGACAGCGGTCGCCTCGGCCTTGTCGGCTTCCAGTGTCGCCAGAAGCTGTGCGAACCGGGCGGTATTCTTGGTCTTGATGCCGTCGGCCGCCTGCAGCCGCTCCGAGTACGTCGCGGCACAGGCATACGCGGGCGCAAGCAGGGCGAGCGCCGCCAGCAGGAACATCCATCGTGTGGGTAGTCGCACGCGCACACCTCGGCCCCGCGCCCCAGATGGGTGCAGAGGTTGCAAGCATATCGGGGTCAGGCGACGTCGGACTGCCGTTCGGCCGGAGCGTCGTCGGGAAGTTCGTCGGGCGTCACCGGCTGTTCTTCCGGGTCCGGCTCCTCGCGCTCGGGTGCGTAGATCGAGCAGGCCATGAACGCACGACCTCCCAGCGCGCGGGCGAGCGCGGCTGCGTCGCGGGCTTCGATCGCTTGGCGGACCCCCGACGGCAGCCCCGCGGGCATGGCCGCGTCCGCGCCGGCAGGCGATAGTGCGAGGGACTCGAGATAGTCGAGAGCGTTCGTCATCAGGTTCTCCAGGCGGTCAGGCCTTTACCAAAGTCAGTTTCGTGCGGGGGAATCCCGGCTCCGCGGCTTCGATCCGCTCGAGGCGGGCGAGCACGCGGGCGTCGTGGACGAGCGGGCGGCAGGCCGGCACCACCAGCGTGGAATGCATGTGCAGCTCGGCCTGCGGCAACTCGTCGAGCCGCACGCGCTCGATCCTCGCGGCGGCGATCGGCAGGGTGGCGGCCTCGTAGACGATCAATTCATGGTCGGCCGGATAGTCCTCGCGGAGGCGTTCGACCAGCAGGGCGCGGTGTGCGGCACCGGTGGCGTAGCGGGTGCACCCGCGGTCGCCGACGTGCCCGATCTGCCAGAGCACCAGCAGGGCCGACGGGTCGATCCGCCGGCGATAGAACAGGAACTGGCTCGCTTCGTAATGCTGACAGCCGGTGCGCCCGGGATCGATGCCGATGTCCGCGTACAGGCAGTCGGCGGCAGAGACTCCGGGCTCCATCGTTGCATCGTGGCCACCGGCGCGGGCAGCGGCGATCGCATCGTGAGTCACCTGCGCGAATACGCCGGGATGCCCATAGAACGCGGCACAGACGCGGCGCCCCTTCCGCACTTCGGCCAGCAGCGCATCGACCATTTCACGATACGTGCGGTGACGCGATTTGCCTTGGGCGTAGTACGGCTGGAGGCTGCGTGCGTCGGGACGGATCTCCTGCACCCACAGCTCGACCACCGCATCGGACGCGGCAACGAAGACGACGTCGGCTTGTTCGATCTGGCTCCGCGTGCGCGGCAGGAGATGCGCCCCCAGCATCATCCCCAGCCCCACGCACACGAGGGAGCCCTGCGGCGCCCCGGCAGCGTTCATGCGGCCGCTTCCCCGTGAAACGACGGGGCTACCCTACTCTTACGGCGCGACGAGCGCCACGGCGTGGGCGCTGCCACGCGTCTCCCAGGCCGGGCGACCGATGCGCCACGCCGCATGGCGGGGGCGACGGGGGTCGATCCGGGCGAATCCGAAAGGTTCGAGCAGGCGTCGCAGGGCACGGCTGTTGGGTCCATCGAGACAGTCGGCCCAGATCGATTCCAGCCCGGCGTGCTCGAATCCGTAGGCGAGCGCGGCAGCGATCGACTCGCGCGAAACCGCAGGCATCCAGGCCCGTGGCAACAGCATCAATCCGATCTCCGCGTCGTTGCCCTCGCGGCGCAGCGCGAGCAGGCCGTGCGGTGCGTCGTCGGACCGGCCGCGGATCGACCAGGCACGATGGAGGGAGTCCGGCGTACGGTTGTGCGCGCAGACGCGGTCGAACGCGTCGTCGGCCTCCTCGCGGGTCAGGGGCGGACCGATCTGCGCCATCACCCGCGGGCAGGTGTAGAGCGCGCGGTACAGCGCCGCGTCCCCCTCGCCCACGAGCCGCAGGCGCAGGCTCGTCGTCAGCAGTTCCGGCTCCCGCATCATGGACATCCCAGCAAGGACGCGGTCCATGCTGCGCGTCGGCCGCCGGGCCCGCTAGACGGCCCTGTCGGCACCGTCGACCAGCTGCTGCACCACGCCCGGCTCCGCCAGCGTCGACGTGTCGCCCAGCTGGTCGGCCGCGCCTTCGGCGATCTTGCGCAGGATGCGGCGCATGATCTTGCCCGAACGCGTCTTCGGCAGCGCCGGCGCCCATTGCAGGAAGTCGGGCGAGGCGATCGGGCCGATCTCCTTGCGCACGTGCGCCACCAGCTCCTTCAGCAACTCGTCGCTTTCGGTCTCGCCCGCCACCAGGGTGACGTAGGCATAGATGCCCTGGCCCTTGACGTCGTGCGGGAAGCCGACGACGGCGGCCTCGGCCACCTTCGGGTGCAGCACCAGCGCGCTCTCCACCTCGGCTGTGCCGATGCGGTGGCCGGACACGTTGATGACGTCGTCGACGCGGCCGGTGATCCAGTAGTAGCCGTCGGCGTCGCGCCTGCAGCCGTCGCCGGTGAAGTACATGCCCGGATAGGCCGCGAAGTAGGTATCGAAGAAGCGCTGGTCGTCGCCGTAGACGGTGCGCATCTGGCCCGGCCAGGAATCGAGGATGACGAGGTTGCCCTCGCACTCTCCCTCGAGGATGTTGCCCGCGGCGTCGACGATGGCCGGCTGCACGCCGAAGAAGGGCAGCGTGGCCGAGCCGGGCTTGGCCTCGATGGCGCCCGGCAGCGGCGAGATCAGGATGCCGCCGGTTTCGGTCTGCCACCAGGTGTCGACCACCGGGCAGCGGCTGTCGCCGACGACCTCGTGGTACCAGCGCCAGGCTTCGGGGTTGATCGGCTCGCCGACACTGCCCAGCAGGCGCAGCGAGCTGCGCGAGGCCTTCCTCACCGGCTCGTCGCCCTCGCGCATCAGCGCGCGGATCGCCGTGGGCGCGGTGTAGAAGATGGTGACCTTGTGGCGGTCGACCACGTTCCAGAAGCGCGAATGGTCGGGATGGTTGGGCACGCCCTCGAACACCAGCGAGGTCGCGCCATTGGCCAGCGGGCCGTAGACGATGTAGCTGTGGCCGGTGACCCAGCCGACGTCGGCGGTGCACCAGTACACGTCGTCGTCCTTGATGTCGAAGATGCACTCGTGGGTGTAGGCCGCGAAGAGCAGGTAGCCGCCGGTGGTGTGCAGCACGCCCTTGGGCTTGCCAGTGGAACCCGAGGTGTAGAGGATGAACAGCGGGTCTTCCGCGTTCATGCGCTCCGGCTCGCAGGTGTCGGGCTGGCCGTCGACCACGGCGTCGTACCAGCGGTCACGCGGCATCTGCATGTCGACCGCGCCACCGGTGTGGCGCACCACGACCACGGTTTCGACGGTCGTGGTGCCGGGGAGCTTGAGTGCCGCATCCACATTGGCCTTCAGCGGCACCTTCCTGCCGCCGCGCACGCCTTCGTCGGCGGTGATGATGAGCTTCGCGCCGCTGTCGCGCACGCGGTCGGCGATGGAGTTGGCCGAAAAGCCGCCGAAGACCACCGTGTGCACCGCGCCGATGCGTGCGCAGGCCAGCATCGCCACCGCCGCCTCGACGATCATCGGCAGGTAGATGGTGACGCGGTCGCCCTTGGCCACGCCGAGGTTGCGCAGCGCGTTGGCCAGCCGGCAGACGCGCGCATGCAGTTCGCGGTAGCTCACGTGCAGCGCTTCGGCGTCCGGGTCGTCTGGTTCGAAGATCAACGCGGTCTTGTCGCCGCGCGTGGCCAGGTGCCGGTCGAGGCAGTTGACGCTGGCATTGAGCTCGCCGTCGGCGAACCAGCGGATCTGGAAGTTCTGCCGGTCGTAGCTGACGTCGCGGATGCGGGTCGGCGGCGTCATCCAGTCCAGGCGCTGCGCGATGCGGCCCCAGAACCCGACGGGATCGCGGACGGATTCGGCGTAGTCGCGCTCGTAGTCGGCCTTCGTGACATTGGCCTGCGCGGCGAATGCGGCGGGTACGGGATAGCGGTCGGACATGGCGGCGGGTCCTCTGGAACGTGGCCGCCCCAGTTTGCCGCATTGCAGCGCGACGCGGTTTAGACCTTGGTCTATTCGCGGCAGCGCGCGCGGCACGCACAATGCGGCCATGGACCCCGTGCCCGGCCTGGACCTCAGCCTGCCGCCCTTCGACCTGCTCGACGACGCGCAGCGCCGTCGGCTCCAGGCGAGCGTGGACATCGGCTTCCATCCAGGCGGCAGCACCATGATCGAGGCCGGGCGCGATTCGCCGCATGTGCACGTGATCCTGAAAGGCCTGGTGCATGCCGACCAGGTCGACGACCGTGGGCGCCACGAACGCTTCGCCGACTACGGTCCGGGCGACGTGATCGGGGCCTGGGCCGTCATGGCCGGGCGCGCCCGGCTGAGCTATCGCGCGGACGGCGATTGCCTGAGCCACCTGATCCCGGCCGCCACCTTCCGGCAGTTGCTGGCGGACAACCCGCGGTTCGCGGCCTGGTTCAGCGAAGGGCTGGCGACCAAGGGGCGGCTGGCCGTCGACGGTGGGCGCCCCGACGCCGCCGGGCTGATGGCGATCCGCGTCGGCGAGGCCGACCTCGCGCCGGCCGAGCACGTCGATGCGTCGACCACGATCGCCGAAGCCAGCACGGCGCTGCGCGAGCGCCGGGTGGACTGCCTGCTGGTGTTCGACCGCGCGCACGATGCGCCCGGCATCGTCACCCGCACCGACCTGCTGGAGGCACTCACGCAGCAGCGCCTGCCACTCGATGCCCCGATCGGCCCACTCGCCAGCCGCCCGCTGGCCACGATCGGCACCGGCGAAGTGCTGTTCCAGGCGTTGATCGGGATGACCGAGCGCCAGATCGAGCGCGTGGTGGTGACCGAGGGCGGCCGGATCGCCGGCACCCTGGGCATGGCCGAGGTGCTGGCGCATTTCGCCAGCCATTCGCACCTGATCAGCCTGCGCCTGGCACGGGCGCATGACATCGACGCCATCGCCGAGGCGGCTTCGGGCATGACCCGGCTGGTGCGGAGCCTCAATGCCAGCGGCACCCGCATCCCGTACATGATGGAGCTGGTGAGTGCGCTCAATGGCCGCATCATGGCCCGCGTCTTCGATCTGCTGGTGCCGGCGGAGTTCCGCGACCGCATCTGCCTGCTGGTCATGGGCAGCGAGGGCCGTCGGGAGCAGCTGCTGAAGACCGACCAGGACAATGCCCTGGTGCTGGCCGACGACCTCGACTGGCCCGGGCTGGTTGACGCGATGGACGGCTTCAGCGCGGCGCTGGCGAAGCTCGGTTATCCGCCCTGCCCCGGCCGGGTGATGGTCGACAACCCGCACTGGCGGATGCGCGCGGGCGAATGGCGCGAACGGATCGGCCACTGGAAGCACGTGCATGGCGGCCAGGGCGCGCTGGACCTGTCGATCGCGCTCGATGCGCGGCCGGTGGCGGGCAATCCCGCGCTGTTCGCACCGGTCAAGGATGCGCTGATGGCGCTCGGCGACGATGCCATCCTGCTGCACCACCTGGCCGCGGCCACGCTGGAATTCGCCACGCCGCTGACCTTCTTCGGCCGTGTCCGCGGCGGCGGGACAGGTACCGACATCAAGAAGGGCGGCATCTTCCCGGTCGTCCATGGCCTGCGCTGCCTGGCCCTGCGCCATGGCATCGCGGCGACCGGCAGCCGCGAGCGCTGCGCCGCGCTGGTCGAGTCCGGCGAACTCTCGCCGGCCCTGGGGCGCGACCTGCCACAGGCACTGAACGTGTTCCAGCACATGCGCCTGGATGCGCAGTTCGCGGCCTTGGCCGACGGCCGTGCGCCCGACAACCACGTCGACGCATCGCGCCTGCGCCGGCTGGACCGCGAACTGATGCGCGACGCCCTGCACGTGGTCAGGGACTTCCGCGCCCACGTACGCCAGACCTTCCACCTGCGGGACTGACGTGCGGGCCTTCCGGCGCTGGTGGTTGCGGCGGACGATCGGCCAGGGCGAATGGGCCGGCCTGCTGCAGCCGGCGCCGGCCGGCGAATGGGTCAGCCTGGACCTGGAGACGACCGGCCTGGACCCGCGCCGGGACCATATCCTCAGCCTGGCCGCGGTGCCGGTGCGCCGCGGGCGCGTGCTGGTCTCGGAGCGCTTCGAACGCCGCATCCGCGCCGACCGCGCCTTCGGCATCGAGTCCATCCGCCATCACCGGATCACCCCGGAAGAAGCCGCCGAAGGCGTGGCGGTCACCGCGGCGGTACGCGATTTCATGCACTGGCTCGGTGGGCGCACCCTGCTCGGCTACCACCTGGCCTTCGACCTCGCGATGCTGTCGCCGCATGTGCGCGGCCTCGCGGGCTTCGGCCTGCAGAACCCGCGCGTGGACCTGGCCGAGGCCTTTGCCGCCCGCGCACGGCGCTCCGATCCGCAGGCACCGCCGAACCTGGATTTCCAGCACATCGCCGACAGCCTGGGAGTGCCCGTGCTGGACCGCCACAGCGCGCTGGGCGATGCGGTGACGGTGGGGCTGTGCTGGGTGGCGCTGCAGTCGGAACGCCGGCCGGGCACGCGCGATCCCGGCCCCTAGCGCCCGATCCCGGGCCCTGGCGCGGTCGACCCGCGTGCCCTGGCGTATTCGACCAATGGCGAATAGGCGCGCGCCGGCACCGCAGTCAGGCTCGGGGCACCCGCGCGCTGCGCGGTCGTCCTGTGGGAGGGAGCGATGATGATGAAACGACGCAATTCACGTCGGTTGCTGGCGACCGCCGTACTGGTGGCGCTTTCCGCACCCGGCGTGGCATTCGCGCAGACCGCGAAGGAGGCCGAGCTCGAAGCCCGGGTGGCCCAGCTCGAAGCGCAGATCCAGTCCCTGCTGCAGGCGCAGCAGCAACAGCAGGAAAGCATCAGCCAGGCCCAGACCCGGCTCGACCAGGTCCAGGTCGCGCAACCGGCCGCGGCGGCGAAACCGGTGCAGTCCAAGCCGATCCTGGCCAATCCGGATGCGGTGTTCACCTATGGCGGCTTCATCAAGTTCGATGCCATGGTCACCGACACCAGCGATGGCGCGATCGCCGAAGGCTCGGCGGGGCGCCTCTTCTACGTGCCGGGCACGATCCCGGTCACGGCCAACGGTGCCGAGCCCGACAGCGATCCGTATACCGACATGCATGCGGCGTTCTCGCGCTTCTGGTTCGCGGCCGACCACACCACCGAAGGCGGCGACAAGTTCCGCGCCTACATCGAAGCCGACATGTACGGCGGCGGCAGCGCGAACCTGGGCAACGAGGTCAACACCAACACGCACGGCATCACGCTGCGCCAGGCCTTCGTGAGCTGGAACAACTGGCTCGCCGGCCAGACCTGGTCGAACTTCCAGGACGTGGCGGCACTGCCGGAGGCCGTGGATTTCGTCGGCGTGACCGAGGGCACCACCTTCGTCCGCCAGGCACAGATCCGCTACACCAGTGGTCCGTTCTCGATCGCGCTCGAGAACCCGCACACCACGGTCAGCACCCTCGCAACCGCGGCCCGCAACAACAATGGCGGCAGCGATTCGCTGCCCGACATCACCGCACGCTGGGTGACCAAGGGCGACTGGGGCCACTTCAGTGCGGCAGGCCTGCTGCGCCAGCTGAAGTCCGGCGACGAGGACGAGACCGGCGCCGCCATCAGTCTGTCGGGCCGCTTCAACATGGGCGCCAACGACGACATCCGCTGGATGGCGAACTACGGCAGCGGCATCGGCCGTTACCTGGGCTTCGGCGTGGGTGCCGACACGGTGATGGACGCGAACGGCCGGCTGCACGCGCAGGACGGCGCCGGTGGCTTCGTCGCCTGGCGGCATGCCTTCAACGACCGGCTGCGCAGCAACCTGATGTATTCGGTGGCCGAGTTCGACAACGATCGCAGCCTGGCCGGCTGGGGACCCGGCAGCTTCGGCGCCACCGAGCGCTCGCAGTCCTTCCACGCGAACCTGATCTATTCGCCGTTCCCGAAGCTCGACATCGGTGCGGAGATCGGCTGGGGCCAGCGCGAGCTCGAGGATGACCGCAAGGGCGACCTCAAGCGCATCCAGACCACCGTCAAGTACACCTTCTGATCGACCTGCCCGAGGGGAGCAAAGACAGACATGTCCGACAAATCACCACAGAACTACTGGAAGGCCAACCTGCGGATCATCTGGATCTGCATGGCGATCTGGGCCCTGGTGTCGTATGGCTTCGGGATCATCCTGCGACCACTGCTCACCGGCATCCGCGTCGGGGGCACCGACCTCGGATTCTGGTTCGCGCAGCAGGGCTCGATCCTGACCTTCATCGGCATCATCGCGTTCTACACCTGGTACATGAACCGGCTCGATCGCGAGTACGACGTGGACGAGCAATAAGGGGCCGGCCATGGATCAATTCACTCTCAACCTCATCTTCGTCGGCGGCTCGTTCCTGCTCTACATCGCGATCGCGATCTGGGCGCGCGCTGCATCCACTTCGGAGTTCTATGCGGCAGGCCGCAGCGTGCACCCGGTCACCAACGGCATGGCCATCGCCGCGGACTGGATGTCCGCCGCGTCGTTCATCTCGATGGCGGGCCTGATCGCCTTCGTCGGCTACGGCAATTCGGCCTATCTCATGGGCTGGACCGGAGGCTATGTGCTGCTGGCGATGCTGCTGGCGCCCTACCTGCGGAAGTTCGGCCGGTTCACCGTGCCGGACTTCATCGGCGACCGCTACTACAGCCGCACCGCGCGCCTGGTGGCGGTGGCGGCACTGCTGATGATCTCGATCACCTACGTGATCGGCCAGATGACCGGTGCCGGCGTGGCGTTCTCGCGCTTCCTCGAGGTGGACACCAACACGGGCCTCCTGATCGCATCGGGCGTGGTCTTCGTCTACGCGGTGCTTGGCGGCATGAAGGGCATCACCTACACCCAGGTGGCGCAGTACATCGTGCTGATCATCGCGTACACGATCCCGGCGGTGTTCATCTCGCTGCAGCTGACCGACAACCCGATCCCGCAGCTGGGCCTGTTCTCGACCCACACCGAGTCGGGCATGCCGCTCCTGGCGCGGCTCGACCAGATCCTGGTGGACCTGGGCTTCAACGACTACACCGGGCTGCACGATTCGACCCTCAACATGACGCTGTTCACGCTGTCGCTGATGGTTGGTACCGCCGGCCTGCCGCACGTGATCATCCGCTTCTTCACCGTGCCCAAGGTGTCCGATGCCCGCAGGTCGGCCGGCTGGGCGCTGGTGTTCATCGCCCTGCTGTACACGGTGGCGCCGGCGGTGGGTGCGATGGCGCGCCTGAACATCCTGACCACGATCTATCCCGAGGGCACGCGCGCCCCGGCGTCGCTCACCTACGAGGCGCGTCCGGACTGGATGCACAACTGGGAGCAGACCGGGCTGCTGGCGTTCGAGGACAAGAACGGCGACGGCATGATCCAGTCCTACAACGAGGCCAGCACCGAGTTCGCCACCGTGGCGGCCGAGCGTGGCTGGCAGGGCAACGAGATGGTGACCTTCAACCAGGACATCCTGGTGCTGGCCAACCCGGAGATCGCCGGCCTGCCCGGCTGGGTGATCGCGCTGATCGCGGCGGGTGGCCTTGCGGCCGCACTCTCCACCGCAGCCGGCCTGCTGCTGGCGATCTCGTCCGCGGTCAGCCATGACCTGATCAAACGCACGTTCAAGCCGGACATCAGCGAGAAGGGCGAACTGCTCGCGGCGCGCGTGTCGATGGCGCTGGCGATCGTGGTCGCGACCTGGCTGGGCATGAATCCACCCGGATTCGCGGCCCAGACGGTGGCGTTCGCCTTCGGCCTCGCCGCCAGCTCGCTGTTCCCGGCGATCATGATGGGCATCTTCTCCACCCGCATGAACTCGGCCGGTGCGGTGGTGGGCATGCTCGTCGGCCTGGTGTCCACCAGCGTGTACCTCTTCACCTACAAGGGCTGGTTCTTCATCCCGGGCACCAACATGCTGGCCGATGCCCCGGAGAACTGGCTGTTCGGCATCTCGCCGCTGGGCTTCGGCGCGATCGGCGCGCTGCTGAACTTCATCGCCGCCTACATCACGATGAAGCTCACGAAGCCGGTGCCGGAGCACATCCAGCACCTGGTCGAGGACATCCGCGTGCCGCGTGGCGCGGGTGCAGCCATCGCCCACTGATCCACTGCTGTCGCGACATCGCGGCCCGCTCCCGGCGACGGGGGCGGGCCGCTCTTCTTGGCGGGCCGGCGCTGCGCATCCGGCCCTGACTACAATCGACCTTGTTCCAACCGCCAACGCATCGGGGAGCGTCCATGCTGCTGGAGTTCATCGCCATCATCGCCGCCGGCTTCGGCCTGGCCGGCATCGCGCTTACAGCCAACATCGCCATGCGCAGGCGCCTGCCGCAGTGGATCGTCCCGGCGGCGGCGGGCGCAGGCATGCTGCTGATGGCGGTCTGGCTCGAGTATTCGTGGCTGGATCGCACCACCGGCACCTTCCCCGACAGCGTGCAGGTGGCCTCCACCAACCAGGTGCGCTCCTGGTACCGGCCATGGACCTATGTGGTGCCGCTGACCAACCGCCTGATCGCGGTGGATCATCGCTTCGATCGTCGCCATGCGGATGCGCCCGGACAGGTGCTGACGCGGGTGATCCTCGCCGGGCGCTGGGGACCGATGCGCCAGTACGGCGTGGTGTTCGACTGCAATGGCCACCGCCGCGCGGACCTGCTGGACCAGGTCGAGCTCGGCGCCGACGGTCAGCTGGAAAACGCGCGCTGGCTGCAGCTGTCCACGGACGACCCGGTGCTGCGCAACGCCTGCGGTGGCTGAAGCCACGGATCACGAACACGGACATGGGCTCGGTGCAGTTGCGCGAGTCGACGTAGGCGGTGGCGTCGGGCACAGCAGGTGCCAGCTGCCGGCATGCGTCGGCTGGCGATGCGCCAGGCGCAGGAAGAATCCGGTGCTGAACGTGTGCAGCTACCAGCAGCCGGCCCCGGCCGCAGGCCCTCGTGCGCGATGGCTCAGCGCTGCGGTGGCGCGGCCAGTTCCTTCGCGTCGAGCGTGCCGTCGCCGTCCACGTCCTGCTTGCCGAAACGCTCGGCCAGCCGCGCGCGGTGCTGTTCGGCGGTGATCGGTCCGCCGCGCCCGCCGGGAAGCTCATGCGAGGCCAGCACGCCGTCGCCGTCCTGGTCCATGCCGCGGAAGGCATAGCCCATCCAGTCGAGGTATTCGGACAGCGAGACGCGGCCGTCGCCGTCGGCATCCATGCGCTCGAGATAGTCGCGCGTGGCGGTGACCTGGGCCGCCGCCGGCAGGCAGGCCGCGAGGGCCAGGACGACGACGCCCGCACGCGCCGGGCGCCGGCGATGCATGGCCACACCGGCCGCCCGAACCGCACCGGCGCCCACTCCGGTCGCCATCACCGGCCTCAGGCGCGCGCCGGCTGCAGCGAATACCCCTTCAGCCGCGCGGCATAGTCCTGCAGTGCGCGGATGCCGCTGGCCTCGGCCTCGCGGCACCAGGCCTGCAGGTTCGCCAGCGATTCGGCTGCGTTGTGGCTGCGCGATTCCAGCACCGCCGCGAGGCGAGCCCGGTATTCGACCACGGTGCGGATCCGCGGGCGCTGTTCCACCCACGCCCGCAGCTGCTCGCGTGCGTCGGGCTTGAGCCAGCGCCCGTCGTCCACCAGGCCACGGCGCAGCTGGCGCGGCAGCAGCGCCCGCAGCCGTGCACCGGCGGCGGCCGCCTCCTCGCGCAGCGTGGGCATGAGCACGCGCTTCTGGTAATCGGTCATGGCCTGGAAGCGCAGCGCCAGCAGGGCCTTCAGCGTGTCGGAGTCCGGCACATGGATGTTCGGCCGCACGTCGAGCGACGGGGCGACACGCAGCACCTTCGCCAGCCCGACGGCCTGCAGGCCCTTGATCGCGGCCCAGCCGATATCGAACTCCCAGCGCCGCAGCGCGAACTTGGCCGAACTCGGGAAGGCGTGGTGGTTGTTGTGCAGCTCCTCGCCGCCGATCCACACGCCCCAGGGGCTGAGGTTGGTGGCGGTGTCGGTGGTCTCGAAGTTGCGATAGCCCCACCAGTGGCCGAGGCCATTGACCACGCCGGCGGCCCAGAACGGGATCCACAGCATCTGGATGGCCCAGATCGCCACGCCTGCCGCGCCGAAGAGCACGAAGTTGATGGCCAGCATCAGCACCGGGCCGAGGTTGGCATGCGGGGTGTAGAGCTTGCGCTCGATCCAGTCATCCGGCGTGCCGCGCCCGTACTGCTCCATGTCGGCGCGGTGGGTACGCGCTTCGCGGTACAGCTCGGCGCCCTTCCAGAACACCTCGCGGATGCCCTTGTGCATGGGGCTGTGCGGGTCTTCCTCGGTCTCGCAGCGTGCGTGGTGCTTGCGATGGATGGCCACCCACTCCTTGGTGATCATCGACGTGGTCAGCCAGCACCAGAAGCGGAAGAAATGCGCCAGCACCGGGTGGAAATCGACGCCGCGATGGGTCTGGCTGCGGTGCAGGTACAGCGTGACGGTGAAAATGGTGAGCTGGGTGACGACGAGGAGCCAGGCGAGCAGGCCCCAGACGCTGGCCTGGACCAGGCCACCGGCGAGGAAGTCGAGCAGGGAAGAGAGCATGAAGTAGACAGCTGTGCGGGAATCCCCGCCATCATGGAATGCGTTGAAGTCGATTGCCACCCCGGGCCGCAAAGTCGCGGCATGGCGTTCACGAAGGTGCACGGCTTGCGCGCGCTCCGTGACGGCCCCATTTTCCCGGCATGCCGGAGCTTCCCGAAGTCGAGACCACCCGCCGCGGCCTCGCGCCGCACCTCGAGGGTGCACGCGTGGAGCGCGTGCTGCTGCGACGCCCGGACCTGCGCTGGCCGATCCCGCCCGAGGTGGTCGAGCGCCTGCCCGGGCAGCGCATCGACGCTGTCCGCCGGCGCGCCAAGTACCTGCTGCTCGACACCGCTGCCGGGAGCGCCCTGCTCCATCTCGGCATGTCCGGCAGCCTGCGCGTGCTGCCTGCCGAGGTACCCGCGCGCCTGCACGACCATGTCGACATCGCCCTGTCCCCGGCAGGCGGGGCCGCGAGGGTGCTGCGCTTCAGCGACCCGCGCCGCTTCGGTTGCCTGCTGTGGCAGCCGTCGGGTGAAGTGCACCCGCTGCTGGCAGGCCTCGGGCCGGAGCCCCTGGACGAGGGCTTCGATGGCGACCACTTGTACCGGCTCAGCCGTGGCCGCCGCGCGCCGGTCAAGGCCTTCCTGATGGACCAGCGCGTGGTGGTGGGCGTCGGCAACATCTATGTGGCCGAGGCCCTGTTCGCCGCTGGCGTGTCGCCCCTGCGCGCGGCCGGCAGGGTTTCGCGCGAGCGCTATGCCCGGATCGCCGCGGAGATCCGCGCCGTGCTGTCGCGCGCCATCACCCGCGGCGGCACCACCTTGCGCGACTTCCTGGCCCCGGACGGGGCCCCGGGCTACTTCGAACAGGAGCTGTCCGCGTATGGCCGCGGCGGCCAGCCCTGCCCACGCTGCGGCCGGCCCATGCGCCAGGCCACCATCGCCCAGCGCGCCACGGTCTGGTGCGGAACCTGCCAGCGCTGAGCGCAGGCGCTATGATCGGCCCTCGAGGGGAGTGCCCATGGCCGATACCGCTGAGATCACCCTGTTGCTGGATGCCGCCCGTGGCGGCGACCGCGTCGCGCTGGACAGCGTACTGGCGACGCTCTACCAGGAACTGCACAGCATGGCCCGGCGGCAGCTTGCCGGGCAGTACGGCCAGACGCTGGACGCCACCGCGCTGGTCCACGAGGCCTACCTCAAGCTGATCGGCCGCCGCGAGGCGAAATTCGACGACCGCGCCCACTTCTTCGCCTATGCCGCCTCGGCCATGCGTAGCGTGGTGGTGGACTATGCGCGGCAGCGCATGGCCCAGAAGCGCGGCGGTGACCTGCACCGCGTCACCGACCTGCCCGAGGACATCGAGGGCGGCCTGCGACTGGACGAGGACATGCTCGCGCTCGATGTCGCCCTGACCCGGCTCACCAACGTGGACCCGCGGCTGGCACAGGTGGTCGAGTTGCGCTACTTCGGCGGCCTGTCCGAGGTGGAGATCGCCGAGCTGCTGAAGCGCTCGGAGCGCAGTATCCGCCGCGACTGGCAGAAGGCGCGGCTGTATCTCCTGGCTTCGCTGAAGTCGGACTGACGGCGCCACGGGCGGGGCATGGATCCCGAGCACTGGCAACGCCTGTCGCCGCTGCTCGACGCCCTGCTCGAGCTCGAGCCGGGGCCAAGGGCGCAGAGCCTGGCTTCGCTGCGCGACGACGATCCGGCGCTGGCCGATGAGCTCGAAGGCCTCCTGGCGCTGGAAGAAGGCCAGGAGGATTTCCTTGCCGAGCCCGTGGTCTCGCAGCTGCCACTGGCCAGGCCCAACGCACTCATCGGACCCTACCGGCTGGAGCGGCTGATCGGCGAGGGCGGCATGGGCCAGGTGTGGCTTGCCAGCCGCGCCGACGGCCTCTACGAGCGCCGCGTCGCGCTCAAGCTGCTGAGGCCGGGCTTGGCCGATCCGAACCTGCGGCTGCGCTTCACGCGCGAACGCCAGATCCTTGCGCGCCTGGAGCATGCGCACATCGCCCGCCTGCTCGACGCCGGCATCAGCAGCGACCAGCAGCCCTACCTGGCGCTGGACTACGTCGATGGGGAGCCGATCACCGACTGGTGCCGGCTGCGCGAGCCCCCGGTCGAGGCCCGGCTGCGCCTGTTCCTGCAGGTCTGCGAAGCGGTGAGCCATGCGCACGCCAACCTGATCGTGCACCGCGACCTGAAGCCCTCGAACATCCTGGTCACGCCCCTGGAAGAGGTGCGGCTGCTGGACTTCGGCATCGCCAAGCTGCTCGACACGCCTGATGTCGGCGTTGAAGGGACGCGCACCGATGCGCGCGCCTTCACCCTGCACTACGCCGCGCCCGAACAGGTCCGCGGCGAGCCGGTCACCACCATGACCGACATCTACTCGCTCGGCGTGGTGCTGTACGAGATGCTGGCCGGCTGCAAGCCCTACCGCCCGCGCCGTCGCAGCGACGCCGAGTGGGAGGAAGCGATCCTCAGCGCCGATCCGATGCGCCCGTCGATCGCCCTCCTGCGCAGCGACGCGACCGACGACGGCCAGCCTCGGACCGCCCCGGCGCGCCCGCAGGCGCAGCTCCGGCGGGACGCCCGGCGCATCGCCGGCGACCTGGACAATATCGTGCTCAAGGCGATGTCGAAGGCGCCGGAGCAGCGCTACTCCTCGGTGGAGGCGCTGGCGCACGACATCAGCCGGCACCTGGAAGGCCGCCCGGTGCGCGCGCGGCCGCAGGCGCTGTCCTACCGGGTGCGCAAGTACGTCGCCCGCCACCGCTGGGCGCTCGGCACCGGCACGGCGATCGCGGTAGTGCTCGTCGCCGCCCTCGCCGTGGTGCTGTGGCAGGCGCAGCAGGCCGTGCAGCAGGCGGCCCGCGCGCGCGCGCTGCAGAATTTCATGGTCGGCCTGTTCGAGAACGCCGGCAGCGCCCCGGGCGGCGCGTCGCTGGACATCCGCCGCCTCCTCGACGAGGGCGTGCGCCGGGGTGAACTCGAACTCGCCCAGCAGCCGGTGGCGCTGGCCGAACTGCTCGGCGTGATCGCCCGCCTGCGGGCGGGCCTGGGCGATTACGCACAGGCCCTGGCCCTCCAGGAACGCCAGGGCGCGATCATCGCCGGCATCGAGTCGCCGCCACCCGGGCTGCGCCTGCAGGCGGCGATCGACATCGGGCGCACCCGCCGGTTGCTGGGCCAGGCCGGCGCATGCAGCGCCGCGATGCAGCCGCTGCAGCCGGTGGCCCTGCGCGAGCAGGAGCGGATGCCCTCGCTTGCCGCCGATTTCCACAGCCAGCTTGCGCGATGCCACCGCGACGAGGGCGACCTGGAAGCCGCGCGCGCCGGTTTCCAGCGCGGTCTTGCGATCCGCCGCACGATCCCGCAGCACGAGGCCGCCGTGGTGGAGAGCCTCTGGGACCTCGCCGTGCTGCGCGCTGCCGCCGGCGACAGCGCGCTGGCACTGCGCGAGCAGCGCGCGGCGCTCGCGCTCCTGCGCTCAAGCGTCGGCGCCCGGCACCCGCAGGCGATCGACATCCTGCGCTCCACCTGCACCCTGCAGCGCGAGCTCGGCGACCTGCGCGCGGCCGAGGCCGACTGCCGGGAAGCGCTCGATCTGGCCCAGGAGATCCGTGGCGCCCAGCACCACGCCACCGTGGACGTCAGACGCCAGCTCGCAGCGCTTCTGGTCGACGAGGGTCGGCTCGGGGAGGCCGAGGTCATCTTCCGCGACGCCCATGCCTGGCTGGTGGCGCGCCTGGGGAGCCGGCACGGCGATGTCGCCCGGAGCCGGAACAGCCTGGCCATGGTGGCCTGGGAGCGCGGCGACCTGGACGCCGCCCTCGCCGGCCTGCGCGAAGCCAACGGGATCTGGCGACGGGCCGGCAACGACACGCTGCTCGCGACCGGCCTGTTCAATGAAGCCACGGTGCTGGCCGGGGCCGGCGACCACGCACGCGCCGCGGAGCGCGTCGAAGAATCGCTGCGACTGCGCAGCGCGCATCTCGGGCCGGACCATGGCCTCGTCGGCACGACCCTGCGCCTGCTGGGCGAGATACAGGCGTCGCGCGGCGACCCTGGGGCCGCCCTGGCCACGCTGCGGCGTGCTGTTGCCCTGACCAGCGCGTTCCACGGGGCCACGCACCCCGCCACCCGCCGTGCGGAACTGGCCCTGGCGCGGCTGGAAGCGGAGCGCGGAACGGAGGGTGCGATGGCACGCCTGGACCATCTTGCGGGGCTGCCGGAGACCGACACCGAACTGCGCGAGGTCGCCTGGCTGGCACGGGCGAGCGCCGCGGCATTGCGCTGCGACGGGCCCCGGCGGGAGGAGTCGCTCGCGGTGTTCACCGCGCTCGGACAGCGGGTCGCGATGGCGCGCCCGGAGGGTGGGGCGGTGGCGCGGGAACTGGACGCGTGGCGGCAGCGCTGCGTGCGGGACGCCAGCTGAGACTCAGCTCAACGGCAACTGCGGTTGCGCCGGCTCGATCCGTCCCTCGCCGCGCACGATGCGCTTGAACTCGGCGCGGCTGACCGAGACATAGCGCTCGTTGCCGCCGATCTCCACCTGCGGCCCGTCCTGCACCGCATGTCCCTGGTCGTCCACGCGGACGGTCATGGTGGCCTTGCTGCCGCTGTGGCAGATGGTCTTGATCTCCTGGATCTCGTCGGCCCAGGCCAGGAGATGGCGGCTGCCTTCGAACAGCTCGCCGCGGAAATCGGTGCGCAGGCCGTAGCAGAGCACCGGCACGCCAAAGGCGTCGACCACTTCCGACAACTGCCACACCTGGGCGCGCGAGAGGAACTGTGCCTCGTCGACCAGCACGCAGTGCAGCCGGCCCTGGGCCTGGATATCCCGCTCCACGACGGCCTGCAGGTCGTCGGCCGGCCCGAACGCGCGGGCCTCGGCCTGCAGCCCGATCCGCGACGCCACGGTGCCGCTCCCGGCGCGGTCGTCGAGCGCCGGCGCCAGGATCGACACCCGCATGCCGCGCTCGCGGTAGTTGTGCGCGGACTGCAGCAGGGTGGTGGTCTTCCCCGCATTCATCGCGGAGTAGTAGAAGTAGAGCTTGGCCATGCGGGAAGTTTAAGGCGGTGCGCGCCGGTCGCGGCCGATAGAATGGCCGGCCCGCGATTGTCACCGGCACGATGTCCCTCAACCCCCAGCAACAGGCCGCGGTCGCGCACTGCGAAGGTCCCCTGCTCGTGCTTGCCGGCGCCGGCAGCGGCAAGACCCGCGTGATCGTGGAGAAGATCGCGCACCTGATCGGCTCCGGGCGCTACCCGGCCAGGCGCATCGCCGCCATCACCTTCACCAACAAGTCCGCGAAGGAAATGCGCGAACGCGTGGCGAAGCGTATCCGTGGCGACGCGGCCGAAGGCCTGACCGTCTCCACCTTCCACGCGCTGGGGTTGCGCATGCTGCAGATCGAGCATGAGCGCGCCGGCCTGCGCCGGGGCTTCTCGATCTTCGATTCCGACGATTCGATGGCGCAGTTCAAGGACCTGATGCCCGGCGCGAAGCCGGATGCGGTGCAGGCCATGCAGGGCCTGGTGTCCCGGGCCAAGAACCAGGGCCTGTCACCCGAACAGGCGCGTGCGCTGGCGCGCTCCACGCCGGAGCACGAGGCGGCGATGGTGTACGAGCTGTACCAGGCGCGCCTGGCCGCCTTCAACGCGGTCGACTTCGATGACCTGATCCGCCTGCCCGTGCAGTTGCTGGAAACCCACGAGGACTGCGCGCTGGGGTGGCGCGAGCGCATCGGCTACCTGCTGGTGGACGAATGCCAGGACACCAACGACGCCCAGTACCGGCTGCTGAAGGCGCTGGCCGGTGACAAGGGAAATTTCACCTGCGTGGGCGACGACGACCAGTCGATCTACGCCTGGCGCGGCGCCAACCCCGAGAACCTGTCGCAGATGGCGCGCGACTACCCGGCGCTCAGGGTGGTGAAGCTGGAGCAGAACTACCGCTGTTCCAACCGCGTGCTGCGCGCGGCCAACGCGCTGATCGCCAACAACCCGCACGAACACCTGAAGACCCTGTGGAGCGCGCAGGCCGACGGCGAGCGCATCCGCATCTGGGAATGCCGCGATGCCGCCCACGAGGCCGAGCGCGTGGCCGCGGAAATCCAGTTCATCAACGCCGCGCGCAAGGCCGAATGGAGCGAGTTCTGCATCCTATTCCGCAGCAACTACCAGTCGCGCGCGCTGGAAAAGGCGCTGCAGATGCTGCGCGTGCCCTACCACCTGTCGGGCGGCACGGCATTCCTGGACCGCGGCGAGGTCAAGGATGCGCTGGCCTGGCTGCGCATGCTGGCCAATCCGGACGATGACGCAGCCTTCCTGCGTGCGGTGCAGTCTCCCGGCCGCGGCGTGGGCGCCACGACGCTGGCGAAGCTCGCGGAGCTGTCGCGCAACGCCGGCATGCCGATGTCGCGCGCCATCGAGTCCATCGGCCTGCTCAAGCAGCTCGCGCCGCGCGCGGCCTCGTCGCTGTCGGCCTTCGCCGACCTCGTGCGCGGACTGCGTGCCGAGGCCGTGCGCCTGTCACCCGCGGAACTGGTCCGCGTGCTCAACGAGCGCTCGGGCCTGCTCGCCGCGCTGCGTGCGCAATGCAAGACCGAGGAGATGTTCCGCATCCGTCGCGGCA
Source organism: Luteimonas sp. (assembly GCA_036515815.1). GTDB lineage: Bacteria > Pseudomonadota > Gammaproteobacteria > Xanthomonadales > Xanthomonadaceae > Luteimonas. The sequence continues at coordinate 2,389 of DATBUS010000074.1, read as the reverse complement.
ACCTCGACGAGCTCGCGGACTGGTTCGACGGCGCACGCGGCGGCGCCGGGCCGGGCGAGCTGGCGGCGTCGCTTGCGCTCCTCAGCCATGCCGACAAGGGCGAGCCCGGCAACCAGGTCAGACTGATGAGCCTGCACGCCGCCAAGGGCCTGGAGTTCCGCTACGTCTTCATCATCGGCGTCGATGACGACACGCTGCCGCACGAAGCCAGCGTGGAGGAAGGCCGCATCGACGAGGAGCGGCGCCTGCTGTACGTGGGGATCACCCGCGCCAAGGAGCAGCTGTGGCTGTCCTACCCGCGCGAGGCGCAGCGCTGGGGCGAGCGCCTGAAGCTGGTGCCGAGCCGGTTCCTGGCCGAATTGCCCGCCGCCGAGCTGCAGCGGGACGGCGCCGACCCGGTTGCGGATGCGGCGCGCAGGAAGGAGCGCGCCGACGTGGGCTTCGCCGCGATCCGGGCGATGCTGGAAGGCTGAGCCGCGGACGCGTCGGATACACTCCGGGCCCGCCCAGATCCCCGGTGCCCCATGGCCAAGACGCGTCCCACCCTCCCGCACTCCGCCTTCCTGCTCGCGGGCGTCCTGGCACTCGCGGGCTGCCAGAGCGTGCCGGCCACGCCGGCCGGGACGCGGGATGCCGCACTCCCGCCTGCAGCCGTCCCGGCGGACGACAACCTCAACGCGGTGCTGTGGGTGCAGCGTTCGATGGAGTACCGCGCGCTCTCGGAAACCATCTTCCGCGCCGCCGGCGAACGCCTCGACGCGGCCCTGGCGGATCCGTCGTGGGACGCGCTGGTCGCCGCCGAGCGCAGCGTGGCGGGCGAGGCGTCACAGCTGCCGCCGGCCGTGATCCTCGACATCGACGAGACCGTGCTCGACAACTCCGCCTACCAGGCACGCCTGGTCATCGACGGTGAGGAATTCACGGACCCCGCCTGGGACGCCTGGGTCGAAGAGCGCAAGGCAATCCCCGTGCCCGGCGCAGTGGCCTTCACCCGGGCAGCCGCGGCCAAGGGCGTCACCGTCTTCTACATTTCCAACCGGAGCGCGGCCCTGACCGACGCGACGCTCGACAACCTGCGCCGCCAGGGCCTGCCCGTGGCGCACGATGGCGTCTTCCTCGGCCTCGGGATGCAGGTTCCGGGCTGCGAGCAGGCAGGATCGGGCAAGACCTGCCGGCGCCAGCTGGTGGGACGCACGCACCGGGTGGTGATGCAGTTCGGCGACCAGCTGGGCGACTTCGTCCAGGCGACCCGGAACGCGCCAGCGCAGCACGAGGCGCTGCACGCGGAGTACCGCGACTGGTTCGGATCGCGCTGGTGGGTGCTGCCGAATCCGACCTATGGCGCGTGGGAGTCGGCACAGTTCGACAATGCGTACAGCTTGCCCAGGGACGCCCGGCGGGCGCGCAAGCGCGAAGCGCTCCGCACGGACAGGTAACGAATTCAACTGTTTAGCTTGCAATACTTCAGGTATTGCATCAGGAACCACGGGCCGTTAGGCTGTCCGCGCCACAACACAGTCCTCCGGTTCCAACCGGTGTTTGCGGGAGACCCATGGGTCTCCCGTTTTTTATGCGGGCGAGGGGGCTGGGGTTTACCCGAGGCTGCGGCGAATGCGCGCACGGCATAGGGTGTGCAGGGGAACGGGGGTTGCCGCCACCAGCTGCGAGGCACCGATGTCCATCCTCGACAGGGTTAACAGCAATCTTCCCAACCTCTTCGGCAAGGGCCCGCCGGGGCTGGCCATGCCCCACAACCGGTCATGGGGCATCAGCCATGATCGGGCACACGGAGGCGAGGGCCAGCGCGGCTTTCCCGGCGCGCCGGCCCACGGCGGTGGCGCAGGTCCGGGCGTGCAGCCGGGCGGCTTCGGCATCGGCAGTGGTCCGCCGCTCCCGCCGGGACTGTCGGGACTGCCTGGTCCGCCGGGGATGGCCGGCCCACCGGGTCTGTCCGACCCGCCCGGGCTGGCGGGCGTCGACCGCCCGAATGGCAATGGCTGGGCGCATGGGCCGGAACGGCCGCCAGGTCCGGCGCCCGGCGCCTCGCCAGCGGAGCGTCCCGGGAGCGCGCCGGTTCCCGGCCACGGCATCGACCGGCCGCAACTGCCGACCGCCGGCCAGGTGATACGCGAGGTTCTCGGGGTGCCCCGTCAGCCGGCGCCGACCGGGCAGGTCATCCAGGTGCCGGGACAACCCGGTCCCGCACAGCAGGCACCGGCAATGGCCGCGCAAGCCAATCCGGCCGCAGTGGGCAGTACGGTGCAGGGCGGCCTGCAGCCCGGGCAGACCGCGGCGGCACCGGCACACGTCCAGCAGACGCCAATGCACGCGCCGGCGGCAATCGCCCCCCGCGCCGATGCCGCCGTGGCGCCGGCACCGCAACGGGCCG
>DATBUS010000073.1:0-3296 GCA_036515815.1 Luteimonas sp. | reverse complement strand
CGCGGGGCGTGGCCCCGGGCAGCCGTCCCGGCGCGCGTCCGGGCATCCCCGGTGGGCGCAGCCGGCTGCGCGACCTGCGGGGGCAGCGCTGATGGCCAGGCAGCGGGGCGCGGCGCTCGTGATCGTGATGTGGCTGGTAGCGCTGCTGACGGCGCTGGTCGGCGCCTATGCCGCCACCTCGCGCATCGAATACATGCAGGGCCGTGGCCTGCACGGTGCGGTCATGGCCGAATCAGCCGCGCGTGCCGGGCTCGAGTACGCGCTGGTGCGCTTGCAGGCGCAGCAGCCCGAGTTCGCATGGGTGCCGGACGGGCGCCCCCATCGCTGGACGTTCGCCGGTGCGGAGGTCCAGGTCCGCATTGTCGATGAATCCGGCAAGGTCGACCTCAATGCGGCCGACGCCGGTCTGCTGGCCTCGCTGTTCCGCGTGGTCGGCGCCGAGGACGGCGTGGCCGACGCCGTGGCCGCGGCGATCGTCGACTGGCGTGACAACGACGAGTTCACCCAACCCATGGGCGGTGCCGAGGATCCGCAGTACGCGTCGGCGGGGCTGCCCTATGGCGCCAAGGACGCGCCTTTCGAGAGCGTCGCCGAGGTCGAGCAGGTGCTCGGCATGGAGCGCCCCCTGTTCGAGGCCGTCGCGCGCCATCTCACGGTGTTCAGCGGGCTGCCGCAGCCGGACCAGCGCTTCGCGAGCGGCGAGGTGCTGGAGGCCCTGGGGGCGGACCCGGCGCTGGTGCAGGCGCAGCGCGAGGATGGAAGTGCGTTGCCTGCGGACCTCGTGGGCGCCGGCAGCGGCACGTATAGTATCGACAGCCGCGCGCGGCTCGCCGATGGCCGCCAGGCCGTGTTGCGGGCGGTGGTACGCGCGGGTGGGGGCGGATTGCCGGGTTCGGCATATGTTCCGCTGGCATGGGAAGAAGGAGCCACGCCGCGCTGATGGCAGCCGTAGACGACACCACCGGTCGACCGCGTCGCGCGGGCCCCGCCATCGCGGGGCTCGGCGGCTCGCTGCGTCCACGCCTGTCCGGATTCTGGCGCTGGTGGGCCCAGGCGCTGGGGACCTGGCTGCCGCAGCGCCTTCGCGAACTGTTCGGGCTCGCCCGCGAGCGGTTGCTGCTGCAGCCGCGGGACGAGGGCCTGGTGCTTTCGATCGAGGGCGTGGATGGCGTCCGCCGCGTTGGCGAACTGCCCCTGCTCCCCGGCGCCGGGGACGACCCGCTGGCACCGCTGCTCGCCCAGCGCGTGGCTGCGCTGCCACGCTGGCTGCTGTTGCCGGCCGGCGCGACCCTGCGGCGCAGCCTGCCGCTCCCGGCCGCCGCCGCTGACCGTCTGCGCGAGGTGCTCGGATTCGAGATCGAGCGCCAGACCCCCTTCGCCCTGGGGGACGTGGAATACGACGCGCACGTACTGGGCCGCCGTGGAGACGGCCAGGTCGATGCCGAACTGGTGGTGGTGCCGCGCCAGGCCCTGGAGGCGCGCCTGGCCGCGCTCGGGCCGCTGGCCGCCACCCTCACCGGCGTCGATGTCGAGACCGATGCCGGCGGCGGCCGCGGCGTGAACCTGCTTCCCGGGGCACGCCGGCACCAGCGTGCCGATCCCCTGCTGGGCTGGAACATGGCCCTGGGCATGGTGGCGGTGGTCGCCCTTGCGGCCGGGCTCTGGCAACTCCTGGACAACCGCCGCGCCGCCGCGGACGCCTTCGAGGCCGAGGTGGCCCAGGCCGCGACCCGTGCCCGCGGCGCCTCGGCGCAGCGCCAGGCCCTGGTCGACCTGGTCGAGGGAATGGCCTTCCTGCAGTCCGCGCGCGCTGCCCGCCCGACCACGGTCGAGGTGATGGACGAGCTCGCCCGCCGGCTGCCGGACTCGACCTATCTGGAAAAGCTGTCGATCGAGGACACCCGCATCCTGCTGATCGGGCTCAGCAGCGAGGCGCCCGCGCTGGTGCAGCGTCTGGAAGGTTCGCCGCTGTGGCGCTCGCCGGCCCTGGCCGGGGCGCTGCAACCCGACCCGCGGAGTGGGCGCGACCGCTTCACGCTGACCGCCGAACTGGTGGTCGCCCCCACGGCCAATGCCGCGGCGCAAGGCAGGGAGGCCGCCGATGCGCGAAGCGATCCCTGACCGCGACCGCTGGCTGGCGCTGGCGATCCTGGCCGGCATGCTGGCGCTTGGCTACCTGGTGCTCGTGCACCCGTGGTGGACGGTGCCCATGCGCGAGACCGGCGAGCGCATCGCCGGCCTGCAGGAGCGCGACCTGCGCGTGCGCATGGAGCTGGCGCAGGCGCCGCAGGTGCAGGCACGCCTGGCCGAGGTGCAGGAGATCGCCGCCGGCGTGCCGGGCTTCATGGAGGAGCCGAGCGCGGAACTTGCGACTGCAGCGCTCAGTGCGCGCCTGGAAACCGCGGTACTCGAAGCCAGCCCCGGCAATCGCAGCTGCGCCATCCGCAATCGCTCGCCGATGACCGACGCCCGCCAGCAGGGCCGTTTCCGCCGCGCGCTGGTGCAGGTGCGGCTGCACTGCGGCAACCCGGAACTGGCGGCCGTGCTGCATTCGCTCGAAGACGGCTCACCGCGGCTGTTCGTCGACAACCTCAACATCCTGGCCCCGCGCCCGGGCCTGCGTGGGGCGGCTCCCGGCGCCCAGGGCGCCGGCCTCGACATCACCTTCGATCTCTACGGCTACCTGCGCCCGCAACCAGCCACGGCGGGAGGCGGCAGCGATGCGCGCTGAGAACGTGGGCGCGCGCACCTGGCTGCTGGGCGGCGTCGCGCTCTGGGCCCTGGCGACCTGGGTGCTGGCCCTGGCCGGCCTGGGCAGCAGGATCGAACGATTGCCCCCCGACCCTGCCCTGGTGCAGCGCCTGCCGACGGCCTCGGCCGACACCGATGACAGGCTTGGACCGCTGGCGCAGTACGGCGAGTTCGGCGAGCGCCCGCTGTTCACGACCGACCGCCGTCCACAGCCCTTCGTCATCAATCCGGAGGACGAAGACGCGCCGGCCGAGTTCGAGTACGTGCTGACCAGCGTGCTGATGACGCCGGGCCTTGAAGTGGCGATCGTGCAGCCGGCCGACGGCGGGGAATCGGTGCGCCTGAAGGTCGGCGAGTCGCCGGGTGGAGCGCAGGGCTGGCAGCTCTCGTCGATCTCGCCGCGCGGCGCGGTGTTCGACGGACCGCAGGGCCAGCGCACGCTGGAGCTGCGGGTGTTCGACGGCACCGGTGGCGAACCGCCGACCGCGATGACGGCGCCGCCGCAACAGGCGGCATCGTCGACCCGCGGAGCGGCTCCGACAGGT
>DATBUS010000072.1:0-22566 GCA_036515815.1 Luteimonas sp. | reverse complement strand
TGGCGGTGGCGGGCAGCGCCAGGCCGCGGCGCCCGCCAACAATGCGCTGGCGGACGCCTTCGCACGCGCCAGGCGCGGCTGAACCCTCGCCCGCGGGCAGCCTCCACGGAACCCGCGGGCGGCTGCAGCACCGCGACCGGGGTGGGACAATAGGGGGCATGAACCGTCCCCTGCCCCGACTGGACGCCGATCCGCGCCCCGTGCCGCCGGAAGCGCCGCTGCCCAGCGACTGCTGCGACAGCGGCTGCGACCCCTGCGTCAACGACACCTACGCCGAGGAACTGCAGTACTACCGCGAACAGCTGGCGAAATGGCTGGAGCGCAATCCCGGCGCGGAGTCCTGAGGCTCAGGCCCATTCCCGGTCGGTGGTGAAGGCGATCGTCAGCCACAGGTCGGGCGAGTCGTCACCCAGCGCGGCGCCGATCGCGTCGCGCAGCGCGTCCCACTCCTCCAGCGTGCGCGCGGGCCAGCCGCGCGGCACGATGAAGAACACCTCGATGTGCCGGCCGCGGCCCTTGCGCACCACGTAGCTGCGGTGCGCAATGAAGCCTTCCCGTTCCACGAAGCCCTGGGCCACCTCGTCGACGTGCTGTTTCAGCAGCGGTGGCGTGACCATGAGCACGTCGGCCAGCGCCGCACGCAGGGTGCGCAGCGGCAGCGGCAGGATCACCAGGCACACCAGCGCCAGGACGGCCGGATCGACGTAGGGCACCATCCAGTCGTGGCGCGTGCCCTGGATCGCGACGCCGATGACGAAAGCCACCGGTCGCGCCCAGCACCATGGGCTCGAGATGCCACACGCCCATGGTGAAGCGCTCCTCCAGCCTGCGGCTGCGCCGGCCGCTCGCGCCATAGGTGGCGATCATGTTGGCCACCAGCAGGGCGAGCAGGCTCGCCAGTGCATCGAACAGGGAATAGACGCCATCGAAGACGATGGCCGAGGAGCCCGACGCGAGGCCCGCGACGATGCCCAGCGCGGCCACCAGCACCGTGGCGACGATGGACGCGCGCAGCACGGCCTGTTCGCTGCGTGCGGCGGGAATCCGGGGATCTGGCGGCTGCAGTCGGTCCACGTGGCCAGCTTGCCGCGCGCACGCGCGCGGCGCCATGGGTCCTGCCTCAGGCCGTGGCGGCGCCCGCGGGATCGTGCGCGGCGCGCTGGCGGCGGGCGATGTGCACCAGCAGCAGCGAGATCGCCGCCGGCGTCATTCCCGGGATGCGCTGGGCCTGGCCGATGGTGTCGGGGCGCACCTGCTCGAGCTTCTGCCGCAGTTCGGCGGACAGGCCGCGCACGACGGCATAGTCGAAACCGGGATCGATGGCCGTGGTCTCGTTGCGTTTCTGCCGCGCGATTTCCTCGCGCTGGCGTTCCAGGTAGCCGGAATACTTGGCTTCGATCTCGACCTGTTCGGCCACGTTGGCGTCATCCACGCCGGGTCCGAATGCGGCCACCGAGGTGACCCGTGCGTAGTCGAGCTCCGGCCGCCGCAACAGGTCGAGCCCGCTACACTCGCGGCTGATGTCGATGCCCAGGGTTGCCGAGGCGTCGCGCCCGGCGGCATTCGAAGGCGATGCCCACAAGGCCCCAAGGCGCTGCGTTTCCGCCGCCACCGCGTCGCGTTTGCCCGCGAAGCGCTCCCAGCGCGCGTCGTCGACGATGCCGAGCTCGCGTCCCACCGGCGTCAGCCGCAGGTCGGCATTGTCCTCGCGCAGCTGCAGGCGGTATTCGGCACGGCTGGTGAACATGCGGTAGGGCTCGCTGGTGCCGTGGGTGACGAGGTCGTCCACCAGCACGCCCAGATAGGCCTGGTCGCGGCGCGGTGCCCAGCCCTCGTGGCCGCGGACGGCGCGCGCGGCATTGGCGCCGGCCAGGAGGCCCTGCGCCGCGGCCTCCTCGTAGCCCGTGGTGCCATTGATCTGGCCCGCGAAATACAGCCCGCCGATGACCTTGGTCTCCAGCGTGGCCTTCAGCCCGCGCGGGTCGAAGTAGTCGTACTCGATCGCATAGCCGGGGCGGGTGATGTGCGCGCGCTCGAAACCCTGCACCGAGCGCACCAGCTCCAGCTGCACGTCGAAGGGGAGCGACGTGGAGATGCCATTGGGATAGATCTCCGCCACGCCCAGGCCCTCCGGCTCGACGAAGACCTGGTGGCTGTCCTTTTCGGAAAAGCGCACCACCTTGTCCTCGATCGACGGACAGTAGCGCGGGCCGGTACCCTCGATCCGCCCCGAGTACATCGGCGAACGGTGCAGGGCGCCGCGGATGATGTCGTGCGTGCGCACGGTGGTCTGCGTGATCCAGCACGACACCTGCGGCGGATGGTCGTCGCGCGTGCCCATGAACGAGAACACCGGGCGCGGATCGTCGCCGGGCTGCTCGACCATCTTCGCGTAATCGAGCGTGCGCCCATCGATCCGCGGCGGCGTGCCGGTCTTGAGACGATCGACCACGAACGGCCCCTCGCGCAGGCGCTCGGCCAGCCGCACCGAGGGCGGATCGCCCATGCGGCCGCCGGCATGCTGCGCCTCGCCGACGTGGATGCGTCCTGCGAGGAAGGTCCCGGCGGTCAGCACCACCGCCGGTGCCTCGAAGCGGAGCCCGGTGTTGGTGACGACCCCACGCACGACCCCACCCTCGATCAGGAGGTCGTCGACCGCGGCCTGGAACACGGTGAGCCCGGATTGCGCTTCCACGGCACGCCGGATGAAGGCGCGGTACAGCGCGCGATCGGCCTGGCAGCGCGTTGCGCGCACCGCCGGTCCCTTGGAGGCATTGAGCCGGCGCCACTGGATCCCGGCAGCATCCGCCGCCCGGGCCATGATCCCGCCCAGGGCATCGATCTCCCGCACCAGATGGCCCTTGCCGATGCCACCGATGGCGGGATTGCAGCTCATCGCGCCGATCGTCTCGATGCTGTGGGTCAGCAGCAGGGTGCGGGCACCCGCCCGCGCGGCCGCCAGCGCGGCTTCGGTGCCAGCGTGGCCGCCGCCGATCACGATCACATCGTGGCGGTAGTAGTCGTCATGCATGGGCGGATTATCGCGTGTGGCGGGGGCACGTGCCGTGCCTGCAGGAAGTTGGCACGCGTCGTGCTTACGATATTGGCGCACCCGGGATGGCAATCGCCTGGGGGGGCGTGGCCGGAGATTGGAACAGGGCTGGCCGAGCGCATCCTGGGGAAGCGAAGGGGCCGAACGTCGGGGGACGTTCGGCCCCGTTTTTTTTGCGCCGGCCCAGCGGACCGCAGCGCCTGTAAGGCGCCGACACCCGGCGGGAGCGGAACAGGGGGGATCCGGGCTCCCCCGCCGGGTGTCGACATTGGTCACCCCGGATTACGTCAGGAAGCGACGCAACCGGTCAGTTGCCCTAGCTTGCGACGACTGGTGCCCCGGTGCAAGCGCCCGCGGGACCCAATAGCGCGACGCAGTTCGCGTTACCGCTCTTCCTGCCTCGCGGCGCGTACACGCTGCGGTGAAACCCGCGTTGGCGCGGCGGGCCGCGGCGCCGCCTGGCGCAGCGGCGCGGCCGTGCGGCTCACCGGAGCCTGCCGCACGGGCGCTGTCACGCGGGCAGGATTGTTGGCGGTCGGCCTGGGCATCTGGCGCGGGACGCTCCCGACGCCCGGCGACGAGCCGGGCATCCGACCCCGCAGCCGGTTCTCGACCGGCGCCGTGCGCGGCGCAGGAAGCCCCTGCCGGGGAGCTTCGATGCGTCGTACCGGAGCCGCAGGCCTTCCCACCTCGCCCGGCGCGCGCAGGCGCGAGCGCGTCGCCGGCTGGTCAACGCCCTGGCGCCGGATCGGGGCCTGCAGTCCGCGGTCCAGCCGACGCTCGTGGATCCGGCGGATCTCCTCCTCCGAGCGCAGCCGACTCAGGGCCGACGGCGGGTTCAGGGGCGAGGGCCGGTTGCTGCCGGGTGGATCGACCTCGCCGGGGCGCGGACGATGCGGCGGACGGTAGTGGTATCCGGGCGAGCCGTACCAGCCCGGGTAATAGCCGCCATACCAGGGGTAGCCCCAGGCGCCGTACAGGCCGCCGTAGTACCCGCTCCCGCGGTAGTAGCCCAGCCCGCCGTAGGCGCGTCCATAGCCGCCGTAGTAGGGCTCGTAATGGCCCGGGCCGTACGGACCGGCACCGCCGTAGTAATAATCGCCGTAGCCGTGGCCGCCGTATTCGCTGTAGCCGTAGCCGGTTGCGCAACCTGCCAGGAGGGCTGCAGCGAGGCCGATGAGGATCTTGCGCATGATCGCGTCCCCCTGATGGTTGATTGGACAGGGTCGGCCCAGTGCATTGAATTACGCCTTAACCCCCGCCCCGCAGCGTGAACGCTGCTGAACCCCGGTGGCAAGTCCGCTAGTCTGGAGCCATGCCTGCAGCCGTCACGTTCGACGACGTCCTCGCCGCCGCCGCGAGGATCGCGCCCCACGCGCCGCCCACGCCGGTGCTGCGTTCGGGCGCGCTCGACGCGGCGGCCGGCTGCAGCCTGGCGTTCAAGGCCGAGCACCTCCAGGGCACGGGTTCGTTCAAGTTCCGCGGTGCCTGCAACGCGGTCTGGGCGCTTGGCGACGACGACGCGCGGCGCGGCGTGGCCACCCACTCCTCCGGCAACCACGGCGCCGCCCTGGCACGTGCCGCGGCCTCGCGCCGGATCGCCTGCCACGTCGTCGTGCCGCAGGGGGCGGTGCCAGCGAAACTTGCCGCCATCGCCGGCTATGGCGCCGTCCTCCACCGTTGCGATGCCGGGATCCCCGCACGCGAGGCCGCGTGCAGGGAGGTGGTGGCGACCACCGGCGCGCTACTGGTCCATCCCTATGCCGATCCGGTCGTCATCGCCGGCCAGGGCACCGCGGCGCTCGAGCTGCTCGCCGCGGCCGGGCCGCTCGACGCCGTCGTGGTGCCGGTGGGCGGTGGCGGGCTGGCCGCAGGCACGGCGCTGGCGCTCGCCGGCTGCGCGCCGCGATGCCGGCTGGTCCTGGCCGAGCCCGCTGGGGCCGCGGACACCTTCGAATCCCTGGCCCGCGGCGAGCGGGTGACCGCCTCGGATCCGGACACGGTCTGCGACGGCCTGCGCGGCACCCTCGGCGCGCCGGGCTTCGACATCCTGCGCGCGCACGGCGCCGAGGTCCTGCTGGTCGACGACTCCGCCACCCTCGCCGCCATGCGCCTGGTCTGGCAACGCATGAAGCAGCTGGTGGAGCCCTCTTCGGCGATCGCGCTTGCCGCCGTGCTCGGCAACCGCGAGCGATTCGCAGGCCTGCGTGTCGGCGTGGTGCTGAGTGGCGGCAACGTCGACCTCGACCGACTGCCCTGGGCGGCGGCATGAAGCGCCGGCGCCGCAAGTACGGCAGCCGGGCCCGACCACGCAGGGCATGGCGATGGCTCCTGCGCCTGGTGCTGCTGGCCGCACTGTGGCTCGCCGGCGTGGCGGCGTGGATCGTGTATGTCGGCAACCGCGACCAGGCCGGACCGGCCGATGCCATCGTGGTGCTGGGTGCGGCGGCCTATGACACCCGGCCCTCGCCGGTCTTCACCGAGCGCATCCGCCACGGCATCGAACTGTACGAGCGCGGCTACGCCGGGGCACTGGTGTTCACCGGCGGCTATGGCGACGGCGCGCGTTTCTCGGAATCGCAGGTGGCGCGCACGTTCGCGCTGCGCGCCGGGGTGCCGGAGCAGGCGATCCTGATCGAGACCCTGTCACGGACCACCTACCAGAACCTGGCGCGCAGCCGCGACCTGCTGTCCGAACATGGCCTGCAGCGGGTGATCGTGGTCAGCGACCCGCTGCACATGGCGCGGGCACTGCGGTTGTGTCGCCATCTCGGCATCGACGCGGTCGGTTCGCCGACGCCAAGCACGCGCTTTCGCAGTTTCCGCACCCAGTGGCGCTTCCTGGCGCGCGAGGTGTACTTCTTCCACCGCGACCTGGTCGTTTCCCCGGACTGAGCCCGGCGTCAGCCCGGACTGCCGACCAGGGTCAGGCCCTCGCGGAGCAGCCAGCGCGTCGCAGCGGCGCGATCGGCCTGCGGCAGGCCGTCGAGGACGCCGACCAGCCAGCGGAACGAGCGGCAACGTGCGCCACGACTGGCCTCGTCGCGCCCTTCGGACGCGAGCCCGAGCATGAAGCCTTCGTGCAGGAATGTGGCACTGACCGCGGCCGACTTCAGCACCTGGCGCGCGTGCGCGGGATCGTAGGGCTGCACCTCGCCCTGCAGCCCGGTCAGCGCGATGTCGGTGAAGGCCAGCGCGAAGCGTTCGCGGCTGGCATCGCCAAGGCGGTCGACGGCGCGCTGGAACGCGGCCACGTCGCGCGGTGCGTCGGGCTCGAACAGGGCGCACAGGGCCGCGGATTCCCCGTCCGAGCGCGAGCTCGCATGGACCGCCTTGAACAGACGGTCGATGGCCGGATCGGGCGCGCGCATCAGGACGTCGTCCCCGAGCGAGAGCACGGCCGCGGGGTCGAGCTGCGAGAGGTCGATCGCGTAACGCTGGGCGATCGCGGCGGGTGCCATGGCCGATGCCGCGAGGAAGGCGGTCGCCACCAACGCACGGCGCAGGCGGGCTCCGGCGGGAACGGCAGCGCCTCGCAGGCGCGTGTCTGCGACGTCGGCGGGACGGGGGTGCGGGGCGGGTCGTGGGCTGTGCATGGCGCGAGTGTATGCAGCCACCCCCGCAGCGGGATGAACGGCGGTGGCGGCATGGGCGCGGGCTTCGGCGACCCGCGACACCCGCTGCCTGCTGTCGGCTACCCGCCGCGGCGGCGGCGCACCGGGATGCCGGCCGCCGGAAAGCGCGCCACGTCTTCCCCGCCCTCGCGGATAGGCTGCCCGTGCGCCGGTGCCCAGGCCATGGCGGTGATGGTTTCCCAGGTCGCAGGCAGCAGGCCGTCGTCGCCGCGCCAGGGCTCGTAGGCCGCCCGGGCCGCCTCGAAGCGCCCGCGCCCGGTCAGTGCCCTGCGACGCGACGCCAGGGCATTGGTGGCGCCGAGCTGGCGCAGCCCGCGCATCAGGTCGGCCAGGTCGGGGTGGCGATGCACGTCCACGTCGCGGTCGAGCACCGGGTCGCGGAACCCCGCGCGCATCAGCGCGTCGCCGAAGTCGGCGATCGGCGCGAACGGCGACACGTGCCCGGCGTCGTCCGCCGCGGCGAAGGCGCCGCGCAGTTCGTGCAGCGTATCCGGGCCGAAGGTCGAACACAGCAGCATGCCGCCGGGCCGCAGCACCCGGCGGAAGCCCGCGAACAGGGCATCGAGATCCTCCACCCACTGCAGGCAGAGGTTGCTGAAGATCAGGTCCACGCTGTCGTCGGCCAGCGGCAGCGCGCGCGCATCGGCACAGACACGGTCGATCGGCCGCTGCAGCGGATTCCAGCCACGCCGGGGCGCGACCTGGCGCAGCATCGGCAGGGCGAGGTCGATCGCGACCACGCGCGCCTTTGGCCAGCGGCGGCGCATCTCCGTCGCGGCGGTACCGGGACCGCTGCCCAGGTCGACGATGCTGGCCGGTTCCCGGTCCCCCAGGTATTCGAGCGACTCCAGCAGGCGTCCTTCGATCTCCCGCTGGAGGCGGGCGGCACTGGAGTAGCTGTCGGCGGCGCGCGAAAAGGCGCGGCGGACCTGTCGGTGGTCGAAGATGTCGTTCATGGGATGTCCGTGGCGTGCTCCGGCGCACGCATGCCTGGCGAGGCCAGGAAGCCGGCGATGGCATCGGCCACCTCGCCGGCGTGGGTGAGGAAGGGTGCGTGGCCGCCATGGTCGACCTGCACGAAGCGGGCACCCGGCGTGCGCGCGGCAGCGGCCTGCATCGCACGGGGGTCGACCACACGATCGCGACGGCCCGCGAGCCAGAGGCTGGGAACGGCCAGGTCCGGCAGCAGTGGGCGCTGGTCCACGCTGCGCAACAGGTCCAGGCCCTCTGCCAGCGCGGCGGCAGGGGGTTCGCCCCGCGCGAACACGTCGTTGCGCAGCGCGCGCAGTTCGCCGCGCGCGTCGTCGGAGCCGAAGGCTTCCAGCGCGATGAAGCGCTCCAGGGTGCCGTGGTAATCCTCGCGCAGGCCGCGGGCGAAGCCGGCAAAGATCTCGGGAGACATGCCGTAGCGGGCGTCCTCGCCGGCCGCAGCGATCGCGGCGCCTGCAGCCGTGGACGCGCCGGTGGCCTGCGCCGCCGAAGGCGCGGCGACAGCCGCGCCCCCGGCATCGCGCACGAACCGGGGCGCCGAACACACCATCACCAGCCCGAGGACCCGCGCGGGCAGTGTCGCCGCCGCACGCAGGGCGAACATTCCGCCCAGCGACCAGCCGAGCCAGGGGGCGACGGGCACGCGCGCCGCGATCGCCTCCACCACTGCGGCCGGTGCCAGCGGCACCGTGCTGTCACGGCTGCGCCCGTGCCCGGGCAGGTCGACGATGTGCAGCTCGAAACGATCGGCCAGGCGGGCGACCAGCGGCGCGAACACGCCGCCGTGCATGGCCCAGCCATGCAGCAGTACCAGCGGAGCGCCGCTGCCCTGGATGTCGATGTGCAGGTCCGTACTCATGCGCCCTTGTCCGTGCGCAGCGCGCGCTCGCGCGCGGGATCACCGGCGGCATGCCGCGCGACCAGCCAGGCGAAGGCGACGATGCCGGCGACGATCAGCGCCGCCCCGGCCAGTCCCACCGGGCCGGGCACCGGCTCGTGCAGGAGCACCACGCCGATCAGGATCGCGAACAGCAGTTCGGAGCCCTGCATCGCCTCCACGCCGCCGAGCGCGGTGGGGCTGTCGCGCACCATGCCGGTGGCCTGGAAGAACAGGATGCTGGCGACCACGCCGGCGCTGAGCGCCACGCTGAAGGCCAGCCACGCCTGTGCTACCGGTGGCGCCCCGCTGCGCGTCCAGGCCCAGGCCGCGATCGCCCACCAGAGCGGCTGGCTGGCCAGGGTCATGCCGAACACCCGCTGCGTGGCATTGAGGTTCTCGCCGCTGCGCTCCAGATGCAGCAGCAACAGCCGGTTGCCCAGGGGATAGGCGACGGCGGCGCCAAGCACGCATGCCATCGCGATCCAGCCGGCGCGGTCGATGGCGCCACCACCGTGGCCCAGCTGCATCAGCAGCACGCCGGCCAGGATCACGCTCGCCACCAGCAGCGCCGCCCGCGGGATCCGGCGCCGCGCGTCGCGATAGAGGAATGGCGCGCACAGGATCCCGGCCACCACGGTGAACTGGAAGCTCCCCGCCACCAGCCACGACGGCCCGCTGGACGCCGCGTAGGAGAGGAGCACGTAGAAGGCCCCGAACCCGATGGCACTGCAGCGCAGCCAGGCCCAGGGGTGGCGGCGGATCGCGCGCCACACCGGCGTCCCGCCACCCTGCCAGCGCAGCAGCGGGAGCAGCAGCGGCAGGGTGATCAGGTAACGCAGGCTCGCCGTCCACGCCCAGTCGCCGCCCTGGCTCGCGTCGACGCGGTTGAGCACGTAGGTCATGGTGAAGAACAGCGCCGCGCAGAGGCCGAGGCCGATGGCCGCGAGGGCGCGGCGGGGAGCAGCCATGGCGAGGGCCACCGGGTCAGGCCGCGCGCGCGGCGTCGACGTGGTCGCGGGCACGCGCCAGCGCGAGCACGAGCGCATCGACCTGGTCTTCGCCATGCGCGGCGCACAGGGTGACGCGCAGGCGTGCACGGCCCTCGGGCACCGTCGGCGGGCGGATCGCGGCGACCCTGAAACCGTCAGCCTCGAGCCGTGCCGCCATCGCGAGCGCGCGCGCATTGTCTCCGCAGGGGACAGGCTGGATCGGCGTGGCGGTCGCCGGCAGCTCGAAGCCGCGGGCGCGCATGCCTTCGCGGAAGCGCGCGACCAGGGCCACCAGCTTCTCGCGCCGCCAGTGCTCACGACGCGCGAGCTTGACCGCCGCGAGCGCGGCGGCAGCCTGCGGCGGCGGCAGCGCGGTCGTGTAGATGTAGGGGCGCGCGGTGGCCGCCAGGTGCTCGACCAGGTCCACGTCGCCGGCCACGACCGCGCCATAGCCGCCCAGCGCCTTGCCCAGGGTGACCAGTTGCAGCGGCACTTCGTCCACGCCCAGGCGGGCTTCGGCCACGCTGCCCCGGCCGCCCGGGCCGAGCACGCCGACGCCATGCGCATCATCGACATAGAGCAGCGCCGACTGCACGCGCGCCACCAGGGCGAGCTGGCGCAGCGGCGCGACATCGCCATCCATGCTGAAGACACCGTCGGTGGCCAGCATCGCGGCGCCGGTCGGCACCGTGCGCAACTGGCGCAACGCACCTTCGGCGTCGCCGTGCGGGTAGCGGCGGAGGCGGCAGCCGGCCAGGCGCGCGCCGTCGATCAGGCTGGCGTGGTTGAGCCGGTCCTGCACGCTGGTGTCGCCCTCGCCCAGCAGGGCCTGCTGCACGGCGAGGTTGGCCGCGTAGCCACTGCCGAACACCAGCGCGCGCGGCACTTCGAGCCAGTCCGCCACCTCGCGCTCCAGCGCCTCGTGGGCGACGTGGTGGCCGCAGACCAGGTGCGAGCCGATCCCGCCGATGCCGTCGCGCGCGGCCGCGCCCTGCACCGCATCGACGACCTGGAACTGCTGCGCAAGCCCGAGGTAGTCGTTGCCGCAGAAGTTCAGGAGCCAGCGTCCGTCGATCTCCAGGCGCACGCCGTCGCGGCGGGTAACCACGCGCCGGCTGCGCACCAGGTCGTGCGCGAGTGCCTCCGCGCGCTGGGCCTGGGCGCGGCGGCGGAGATCCGGGCGGTCGGCGGCCATGCGGCGCTCCTAGGCCACGCAGAGACCGGGCCGGTCGACGATGTCGGCGTGCACGGTGCCGCCATGGTCATGCCCCTCGGCATCGACGGTCACCTGCATGGCGCGCAGGCCCAGGCGATCGAACAGGGCCTGGTCGTGCGCGACGTCGGGGTTGCCCGTGGTCAGCAGCTTCTCGCCGTGGAAGATCGAGTTCGCCCCGGCCGAGAAGCACAGCGCCTGCAGCTCGTCGGACATCTGCTCGCGGCCGGCCGACAGCCGCACCATCGACTTGGGCATCAGGATCCGGGCAACGGCGATCGTGCGCACGAACTCGAACGGGTCGAGCTCGGTGGTGCCGTGCAGCGGCGTGCCCTCGACCTGGACCAGGCGGTTGATCGGCACCGAGTCGGGATGCGCCGGCATGGTCGCCAGCGTCTGCAGGAAGCCGGCGCGCTGGCGGCGCGTCTCGCCCATGCCGACGATGCCGCCGCAGCAGGTCTTGAGGCCGGCGTCGCGCACGTGTTCCAGGGTGTCGAAGCGGTCCTGCAGCTCGCGGGTGCGGATGATCGCGCCGTAGTGTTCGGGATCGGTGTCGATATTGTGGTTGTAGTAGTCGAGGCCGGCGGCCTTCAGCGCCTGCGCCTGCGGAGCGCTGAGCATGCCGAGCGTGGCGCAGGTCTCGAGGCCGAGCGATTTCACCCCGGCGATCATCGCCGCCACTTTCGGGATGTCGCGGTCCTTGGGCGAACGCCAGGCCGCGCCCATGCAGAAGCGCGAGGCGCCGGCGGCCTTGGCCTGTCGCGCCTTCTCCAGCACGGCATCGGTTTCCATCAGCTTCTGCGCGTCGACGCCGGTGTCGTAGCGCTGGGCCTGCGGGCAGTAGGCGCAGTCCTCGGGGCAACCGCCGGTCTTCACCGACAGCAGGGTGCTGACCTGCACCTCGGCCGGGTCGAAGTTCTGCCGGTGCACGCTGGCGGCGCGGTACAGCAGCTCCGGGAACGGCAGTGCGAACAGCGCCTCGACCTCGCTGCGGGTCCAGTCGTGGCGCGGGATGGCGGCCTCGGAGGCGCGGAATTCGCTGACGGCGGGCATGGCGTGATCCTGAGTGCCTGACGGAGGCAGACCGGGCAGTCTGGAAACCATGCCCGGACCTGTCAACCTCACGCGGGCGGCTGCGGTTGACGGCTGGTTGGCGCGCCTGGGACGCGGGCTGTGGGCGCCGCGTTGCCTGGTCTGTGCCGAGCCGGCATCGGGTCGATTGGACCTGTGTGCCGGCTGCGAGCCTGCGCTGCCATGGATGCCGCCCGCGTGCCGTTCGTGCGCAATGCCACTGCCGCCGCCCGCCTGCGCGGCCCGTGGCCCCCCACCCTTGCCGGGGCGCCTGTGCAGCGCCTGCCAGCATGACCCGCCGCCGCTGGTGGAAGTGCAGGCGGCGTTCCTCTACGGGTTCCCGGTCGACCGCCTGTTACCGCGGCTGAAGTTCCATCGCGACCTGCCCGCGGGCCGCCTGCTGGCCCAGGCCATGGCCGCGGCCTTCGCCCGGGTCGCCCGGCCGGATGCGCTCGTGCCGGTGCCCCTGCATCCCTCCCGCCTGCGCGAGCGGGGCTACAACCAGGCGCTCGAACTCGCGCGGCCGCTTGGCAGGACGCTCGGGATCCCGGTCCGCCGCGATCTGCTGCTCCGCATCCGCGCCACCGCGCCGCAGTCGCGACTCGACGCCGGCGCGCGCGCGGCCAACCTGCGCGATGCCTTCGAGGTGCCCCTGCATCACGAGGTGCCGGCGCACGTCGCCCTGGTTGACGACGTCATGACCACCGGGGCCACCTTGCACGCGGCGGCCGACGCCCTGCTCGACGCCGGCGTCGACCGCGTGGACGCCTGGGTCTGCGCCCGCGCGCCCTGATGCCAGGGCGGCCGCGTCAGGAGGGACGGATCGTCTCGGTGACCGGCTGGGTGAGTGCCTGTGGCCCGGACTCCGGCACGCTGTGCAGCTCGCCCGGCTGGCGCTCGATCATGCGGCGCACGCGCGGGCCGTCCGGTCCGGCGTGCAGCGCGCGCAGCTGCGCCGGGACGTTGGCATCGTCCTGGGTGAGCCGGCTGGTGTGGCGGAGGTATTCCAGCCAGGTCGGCGTCTCGTAGCGTTCGATCCAGACGCGGGGCTCGGCCAGGTCCCGCAACAGGCGCCAGTGGCGCGCCCCGTCGCGCCGCCGGATGCGCCGCCGCTCGGCCATCGCCACGAGGAATTCCGGCACGTCGGCCTCGGCGATCTCGTACTCGATGGTGATCACCACCGGCCCCGTGCGCGGCTGCACCGGCACCGCGGTATCGGGCTCCTGCCAGCGGCGCAGCGGGTCGAGGTTGAGCTCGGCCAGCTTCGCCAGGGGGATCACGAGGCCCAGCAGCGCGCAGGCCACCATGACCAGGGCCGCGCCGAGCAGCGCGGTGCCGACGTCGGTCCGCTCGGCGACCACGCCCCATAGCCAGCTGCCGGTCGCCATGCCGCCGAAGGCGGACATCTGGTACAGCGAGAGCGCCCGGGCGACCACCCAGCGCGGCGTGGACAGCTGCACGGTCACGTTGAAGGTGGACAGCGCCAGAACCCAGGCCGCGCCGCCCAGCATCAGGCCGGCCATGGTCAGGAGCAGCACGCCGCTGGTGGCCGCGATCACCAGCGCGAGCGCGAAGGCCGCACAGGCGGCCCTGACCAGGCCCTCGCTCGAGAGCCGGTCGCGCAGGCGCGCGCTGGCCACCGCGCCGCCGATCGCGCCGAGGCCGAAGGCACCCAGCAGCAGGCCATAGGTCATCGGCCCGCCGGCCACCAGGTCGCGCGCGACCAGCGGCATCAGGGCCATGGCCGCGCTCGCACCGGCGCCGAACACCACCGCGCGCCCGAGCACGGTGCGGATCGAAGGCGACATCGCCACGTAGCGCACACCGGTGGCCATCGCCACGCCCAGGGTCTCGCGCGGCAGGATGCGGGGCGTCACCTGGGGCCGCCAGCGTGCCAGCACCACCACCAGGGCGACGTAGCTCAGCGCATTGATGCCGAACGCCGCCGCGGCGCCCGCGGCCGCGACGATCGCGCCGCCCACGGCCGGGCCCACGCTGCGCGCGATGTTGAAGCCCATGCTGTTGAAGGCCACGGCACCGGCCAGCTCGTGGCGCGGCACCATGTCGCCCACCGAGGCCTGCCACGCCGGGGCGTTGAAGGCCGCGCCACAGCCGATGAGGAAGGTGAAGAGCAGCAGCAGCCAGGGCGTGACCAGGCCGGCCCAGGTGCACAGCGCGAGCGCCGTCGACACCAGCAGCATGAACACCTGCGCGCCCAGCATCATCCGGCGCCGGTCGAGGTTGTCGGCCATGGCGCCGGCAACCAGCGAGAACAGCATGATCGGCAGCGCGACCGAGGCCTGCACCAGGGCGACCATGTCGGCCGATTGCGCGATCGATGTCATGAGCCAGGCCGCGCCCACCGACTGGATCATGCCGCCGAAGTTGGACGAGGCACTGGCGAACCAGACCCGCCGGAAGATCGGGTAGCGCATCGCCGACAGCGCCGTCGCCCGCGGCGCGGCGGTGGCGGCAGCCGATGGATCCGGGGGCGCGCCTGCCATCAGCCGGCGCCGCGCAGGGCCAGGTCAGCGGCGAGGCCGGCGAAGACCGCCATCCCCACCCAGTGGTTGTCGAGGAAGGCGCGGAAGCAGGCCGCGCGCTCCCGGTGCCGGCACATCACGAACTGGCGCAGCACCAGCACGGCCGCAACCGCCAGGCCCGCCCAGTACAGGGGCCCCAGGCCCGCCTGCATGCCCGCCAGGCCCAGGCCGAGGAAGACCAGCGCATACAGCACGCCCTGGATCACCAGGTCCATGTCGCCGAACAGGATGGCGGTGGATTTCGAGCCCACCTTCAGGTCGTCCTCGCGGTCGACCATCGCGTACCAGGTGTCGTAGGCCGTCGACCAGAGGATGTTGGTGGCATACAGCACCCAGGCCACCGGCGGCACCTCGCCCTGGACCGCGGCGAAGCCCATCGGGATGCCCCAGCCGAAGGCCATGCCCAGGTAGACCTGGGGCAGGTGCGTATAGCGCTTGAGGTAGGGATAGGTGGCGGCGAGGAACACGCCGACGAGGCTCATCAGGATGGTGAGCCGGTTGAGCGTGAGCACCAGCGCCAGGGCGGCCAGCATGAGCACCGCGAACAGCGCCAGCGCTTCACGTCCGCGCACGGCGCCGGTGGCCAGCGGGCGCTCGCGGGTGCGCTCCACGTGCGGGTCGAGCCAGCGGTCGGCGTAGTCGTTGATCACGCACCCGGCCGCGCGCGTGAGCCACACGCCGGCGGTGAAGACGACCAGGATCCACAGCGGCGGCACGCCGCCGGCCGCGAACCACAGGCCCCACCAGGTGGGCCAGAGCAGCAGCAGCCAGCCGATCGGGCGGTCGGCGCGCATCAGCTTCCAGTACAGGCCGAGGCGCTCGCGCCGGGCCGGCATGCGCAGCGGAGGCGGGGCCTCGTAGCGTTCGTAGGACATGGCGACCATGTTAGCGCCGGAGGCCGCGTTGGCCGCCTTCACCGCGCTGGCCCGGGTCCGGCCGGTGCCGACGGCACCGGCGCGCCGGGCCGATGTTTCCGCTACACTTTGCGCCCGCCCCCTCACCACCGTGACGCGTGGCGTGCACCGGGCGCCTGTAGCTCAGCCGGATAGAGTAGTGGCTTCCGAAGCCATTGGTCGGGGGTTCGAATCCCTCCAGGCGCGCCATCCCGGCCGCGGTCACTGCACCGCCATCCCACCCACGCAGCGCGCCAGCGCATCGTCCAGCGGCGGCATGGCGAATGCGCGCGAGGTGCCGAGCGCGCTGTAGCGCGGACGGCGCGCCACCCATCCCAGTCCGTCGGAATGGCAGGGACGCAGGCTGCGCGCATCCGTACCCGCCACCCTGGCCGCCCGCAGTGCAAGCTCGGCCCAGGTGACCGCCTGGCCATTGGTCAGGTGCCAGAGGCCGGATTCGCCGTCCACCAGCAGGTCGAGGCAGGCGTGCACCAGGTCGGGCACGTAGGTGGGCGAGACGGTCACGTCGGTGGCCGCGGCGAAGGGCTCGCCCTGTTGCAGCGCACGCAGGGCGCAGATGATGAAGTTGTACCGGTCCCATGGGCCGAAGAAGGCGCTGGTGCGCACCACCAGCGCACCCGGATGGCGGTCGAGCACGAGGCCTTCGGCACGCGCCTTGCTCTGGCCGTAGACATTGAGCGGCGAGACCGCGGCGTCCTCCAGGTAGGGCTGCTCGCCGGCGCCGTCGAACACGAGGTCGGTCGAGAACGTGGCAAGCGACACGCCGGCATCGGCGCATGCCGCGGCCAGGGTGGCCGGACCCTCGGTGTTCTCGCGGAAGCAGCGCGCCTGGTCGCGTTCGGCATCGTCCACGCGCACATAGCCCGCGGCGTTCACCACGGCCCATGGCTCCCACCGGTCCAGCGCGCGGCGCACCGAGTCCGGGTCGGCGATATCCAGCGCGGAGCGGTCCAGCACGCGGCAGGCGAGGCCGCGTTCGCCGCAGACACGCGCGAAGGCGCGACCCAGCGTGCCGGTGGCGCCGGTGATCAGTACCGGCCGGCCCGGCGGCTCGCCGGCGTCGGGCACAGCGTCGAGGCCGGGGAGCTTCACCTTTGGATGCAGGAGCCTGGACCGACGCTGCCACCAGCCGGCGCCTTCCAGGACCGGGTGCTCCGGTGCATTGCCCCCGGCCAGGTGCCGGGCCAGGTGCGCGACCGCGGTGGGACGCAGGCTGCCGTTGCGCACATCGAAGGCGCCCGGCTCGTAGTGCCCGCGGCACTCCGTCAGCAGGCAGTCCCAGTCGTAGCTCCCCAGCAGCGCCCAGACCGTCAGGGCGCACACGTCGATGCCCTCGCCGCGCGCGGCGCACGCCGCCCGCCAGCTGCCCAGGAGCCAGCGCAACTGGTCCTCGCGCGGGGCGTGCAGGTGCACTTCGGTGATCGCGATCGGCCTGCGGTAACGCGCCCAGGCCTCGACGAGCAGCGGGCCGACACCACCGGTGTGGCCGTCGAGCACGCGCACGGTTTCGACATCCGCATAGCGGTCACGGCCGTTGCCGCCATGGGTCGCCGGCGGATAGCGCCCGAGGCGCTCGTCAAGGAAGCGGTTGCTGGTGACGTAGTGGTTGATGCCGATGATGTCGGGCGGACAGGGATGCTCCGCGAACCACAGGATGTCGGCCGGGCGCGCCTTGCAGGCATCGACCAGCCAGTCCCACAGCGGATGGGCCCGGTCCACCGTGCCGCACAGCAGGTCCCAGGCCAGCCAGCGCAGCCTGTTGTTGAACTCCGCCTGGTAGGCCATCCGTGGCGTCGACCAGGTCCGGCCGAGGTCGTCGGTCTGCACCAGCCGCGCCTCGGGCTGGATGTCCCTGATCGACCGCATGGCCAGCACCGTGCCGCGGCACTCACCATGCAGCGCGCGCCAGAACACCGCCGGGTCGCGGCCGTGCGGGTACCAGTGCCCGTAGAGGCCGCTGAAGCGGGCGGTCGTCAGCGGCTCGTTGACTGGCGTGTAGTGGGTGACCCACGGATGGCGTTCGGCGACCGCGGCGGCATAGGCGGCGAGCTTGTCCGGGAAGCAGGGCGATACCAGGCTCGTATGTACCGGCCCGCTGCCGTGGTGGACGAGGCCGACGATCGGCTCGATACCGAGTCCGCGCAACCGGTGCAGCTGCCGCGAGGCCCACCGCCAGTCGGCATCGGCCAGGTCGCCCGGGGCGACCTGCTCCCACAGCACCGGCTGTCGCAGCGCGCGGATGCCGAGCGCCGCGAAGGCGTCCAGGTCCGACTCCCGCTGCAGGTGGCCGCTGCGCTCGAGCTGGCTGAACCAGCGCCCGCCCACGCGGTTGATGGTGCACTCGACGCCGCCCCACAGGGCGGGGAGCGCGGCGCCAGGGCTGCCGGATGCGGCTTCGCCGCGCATGGTCCTAGGCGCCCGGCGTCGCCGTTTCGGTCTCGGCCGGTCCGGATCGTTCGTGCGCCGGTGCCGCGTCGAGCTTCGCCAGCACGTACTCGGCGGCCTTCAGCGCCGCGCCCACGCACTGGTCCATGTTGTAGTAGCGGTACTGCGCCAGCCGGCCGACGAAGGTCGCATCGCGCTCCTGCAGGGCGAGTGCCTCGTAGCGCTTGAACAGGGCCTCGTTCTGCGGCCGCGGCACCGGGTAGTAAGGCTCGCCCTCGTCCTGCGGGTACTCGCGCACGATCGAGGTCCCGGGGTGGTCCTGGCCGGTCAGGTGGCGGAACTCGGTGATCCGCGTATAGGCATGCTCGTTGGGATAGTTCACCGTGCCCACGGCCTGGTACTGCGCGGTATCGGCCAGGTGCTCGTGCTCGAAGCGGAGGGAGCGGTAGGGCAACGGTCCGAAGCAATGGCCGAAGTACGCATCCACCGGGCCGGTGTAGACCGTGTGCCGCGCACGCAGGCGGTCACGCTGCCCGAAGTAGTCGACGCCGGTTTCGACGGTGATGCCGGGGTGGTCGAGCATGCGCTCGAACATGCGCGTATAGCCCTCCGCCGGCATGTACTGGTAGCGATCGGTGAAATAGCGGTCGTCCCGATTGGTGCGGACCGGCACGCGTGCCGCCACCGATGCCGCGAGCTGCGATGGATCGAGGCCCCACTGCTTGCGCGTGTATCCCTGGAAGAACTTGCGGTAGAGGTCGTGGCCCACCGCATTCACCACCACGTCCTCGCTGGTGGCGATGGTCTCGCGCGGTTCGCGCACGCGGTCGTAGAAGGCCTGGATGGTGTCCTCGTCGAGGTCGAGGCCATAGAGGCGGTTGACGGTGTCGATGTTGATCGGCACCGGCACCAGCATGCCGTCGACGCTCGCCAGCACGCGGTGCTCATACGGACGCCACCGGGTGAAACGCGACAGGTAGTCGAAGATGCGTTGCGCGTTGGTGTGGAAGATGTGCGGACCATAGGGGTGCACCAGCACGCCGTGCGCGTCCGGGCGGTCGTGCGCATTGCCCCCGATGTGGTCGCGCTTGTCGATGACCAGCACCTGCAGCCCGGCCTCGGCGAGTTCGCGCGCGACCACGGCGCCGGAAAAACCCGCGCCGACCACGAGGATCGTGTTCACCGCGCAGCCACCGCGCCGGTACGCACCGGCATGACCGCATCGAGCAGCTCCTGGCGCATGGTCGCGACCGTGGAATCCCACGACGCCTGCATCGCACGTGCGATACCGTCGCGCAGCAGCGCCGGATCCGGATCGCGCGCTGCCAGCGCCACCGCATCCAGGAAGCCTTCCTCGCTCAGCGCCACCGACACGACCGGCGTGAAGTGGCGGACCACGTCAGGCACCGCGGTCGAGACGATCGGCTTGCCGGTGGCCATGTACTCGAGCGTCTTGGTGGGGTTGATGCAGCGCGTGGCCTCGTTGAGGGCGAACGGCATCAGGCACACGTCGAAGCCCTTTACCAGGGCCGGCAGCGCCTCATAGGGCTGCTGGCCAAGCCAGTGGATGTTCGGCAACTTCGGCAGCTCGTCCGGCGACACCTTGGCCAGCGGTCCGGCCATGACCACCGAAGCATCCGGGAAGTCGCGCGCCAGGGCCTCGATCAGCCCGTAGTCCAGGCGCTCGTCGATCACGCCGATATAGCCGAACACCGGCCCCGGCAGCGAGGCCACAGGCTCCGGCACCTGCGTGGACGCCAGCCGCGCGCGCCCGAAATGGCCGGCGTCGACGCCGCAGCCATGGAAGTAGACGTTGCGATGATGGCGCGACTTGGATTCGTACAGCTGGTATCCGCCGGTGTACACGATGTCGGCGCGCGCCATCAGGTACTGCTCGCGCTCGGAGATGTCGGGCGGCGCGAAGCGGAAGTTCGCCAGCTCGTCCATGCAGTCGTATACGGTGCCACGCACGCCGAAGCGCCCAAGCAGCACGGGCGCGCTCATGGGCGAATAGAACCACTGCACCGCATCGGTGAAGCGGCCGGCGAGCAGCGGATGCGTCGCGAGCGCATCCTCGATCAGCGGCAGCAGCAAGCGCCACTCGCCATCGGCGTCGCCCGCGGCACCGTGCGGCAGTTGCGGCACCAGGCGCACCACGTCGGGATGCGGCTCGGTGATGGCCAGCGATGGCTGCGCCGCGCCGTGCATGGGATCTTCGATGAACAGGACGGGATGGTCGCCCGCGAGCCTCGAAAACAGCTGCTGCGGCCGCTGCCAGACGAAATCCCAACGCAGATGGCAGTGGACGATGAGCGGGAACCTGCTCGCGTCCGGCACCTTCAGCAGCGGCGGCGTCGCCGCGAAACGGCCCGGGTCGATGTCATGCAGATGGGCCGGTGACTCGGCCGTCTCGGCCCCGGATCGATCCGGCTGCTGCCGGAGTGGTGCATGGGGCGGCCTGTCCATCGCGATGTCCGTATAGGCGGGGGATCGCCAGTCTCCGCCCAACGGACATCGCGGTTTCGTGAAGAGTCCGCGGCGTCAGACCAGTTCCGTGCCGCTGCGGCGTGCACGACGCACATCGCGCCATATCCCGCGTCCCATCACGAACATCATCACCAGCACGATCAGGGGCCACACCAGCACGTAGCCCAGCATCAGCAGGTCCCTCATCGGATCGCCTCCTTTACGGGTCCGGAAAGCTCGTCACGCAGCGGCGCGGGTGCGACCGGTGCGACCACGGCGTCGTCTTCGAAATTGCGCACGCGCTTGCGCAGCAGCGCGAAATCGAAATCCTCGCTACTGCGGAAACTCAGGGCAGAGCACACCAGGGTGCTGATGCCGTAGGCGTTGAGCGAGCTCAGCAGCACCGGGTAGTCACGCAGGAATCCGAGGGTGAACGGCGTGAGCGCGAGCGCAGCCGCCACGCCAACCGCGATGCCTGCGCGGCGCCCGAAGAAGCCGAAGGCCATCAGTCCGAGCACCACGCCGGCACCCACGGTGGCGAACACTTCCAGCACCAGCGCCACCATGCCTTCGATCGGGACCAGCTGGAAGCGCGCGATGATGAAAGCGGCCACCGATACGACGACTGCCGTGGTGAACGCGCGGTTGTTCACCTTCTTCCAGTAGAAGCTCGCGATCACCGGGAAGACGATCGAACCCCATAGGGCGCCGACGAACACCAGCAGCGAGAGGATGTCGATGCGGAAGCTGGCGAAGATGAGCCCCGCGGTGGTGGCGACGATCATGGTGATGCGCCCCACCCAGAGCATGGTGGCCGGGTTCACGCGTCCGCGCGCGATGTTCTTGCCATAGATGTCCGTCATCATGATCGACGACAGCGCGGCAAGATCGGAGTCGGCGGTGGACGACAGCGAGCCGATCACCATGATGAAGAACACGCCGATCATCACCGGACCCAGGTAGCTCGAGGCCATCTGCGGGATCAGGTTGTTGTGGTCGCCACCCGCGGGTTCCATGCCCACCATCAGCGCCACCACGCCCAGCATGCCCAGCCCGATCACGGTCGCGCCGTAGCTGATGGTGGCCGAGACGAAGGTCGGCTTGATCAGGTCCTCGCGCACCGCGAACAGGCGCTGGGCGATGGTCTGGTTGCCGATGGCATAGGCCAGCACCGCCACGAAGTAGGGCGCACCCTGCTCGAGGAAGGCGGTCTTCGAGAACATCGTGGCCTGTTCCGCGCTGAGGCGGTCCCAGCCCTGCGAGATCGCCTCGACGCCGCCGGCGTTGAAGAACACGAAGGGAATGATGAGTGCCGCCGCACCCAGCATGGCGGCGACCTGCGCGACGTCGGTCATGATCGAAGCGCGGAAACCCGACCACAGCGTGTACGAGAGCGTGCCGATGCCGGCGATCAGCACGCCGTGCACGAAGTCGAGCGGCGACAGCATCGCCACCAGCGCGCCGGCCGCGGTGAAGTTCGCCATCAGGCTGATGATGCTGCCGGCGATGTTGGAGCCGGCGAGGATGAGCTGGCTGGAGCGCCCGTGGCGGGCATGCATGATCTCGGCCAGCGTGTGCGCTTCGGGCGCGAGTTCGCGGAAGCGACGGCCGAAGGGGTAGATGAAGAGGATCATCAGCGCACCCCACAGCCCGTAATGGATCGGGCCGGAGATGCCGTACTTGTAGCCGGAGGTGGCGGCGGCGTAGAAGGATGCCGCCCAGATCCAGGTGGCGGTCATGCTGGCGGCGGAGATGCCGAATCCCACGGCGCCATTGGAGGTCATGTATCCGTCGACGTTCTCGTCCCTGCGCGCGATGCGCGTGGACATCAGGAACGTGCCGCCGTAGAAGGCGATGAGCAGCAGCAGGACGGTCGAGGTCTGGAGTTGATAGAACGATTGATCGGCCACTGGCAGGCAGGCGCTCCTTGTGAAGCCACTCGGGCGTGTCGGGACGCAGCACGCAGCCCCGCTTGCGGACGCCGTCCGGAGGGAATCTGCAGCGCGGAAAACCGGGCAGCTGCGCCATGGGGCGCCTCCGGAAACCGTCAGCGGACGGCAGCCATCGGAGGCGCGGCGAAGCGCACATCCTAACAGGTCGCTCACCAGGGGCCCGGACCGGCACCCTCCTCACCCCCTGCGCGCCACCCGAGGGCGAGGCTGTGCTCTATAATCCTGCGCAGCTGTGGCCGACCGGCCATGCCCACCAAGGTGTTCCGTGCGCAATTACGACCTCGACTTCCTCAAGCGCTTTTCGCTGGTGATCGCGTTCCTGTCGCTTGTCACCATCGGCCTGATCGTCGCCTCCTACTTTGTGCACAAGACGCTGCCGGGCGCCGTCCACCCGGGCGCCGCCGAGCGCACCGCCAACCGCATCGCACCGGTCGGCGCCGTGTATGCGGGCGACACCGGTGCCGCCGCGCAGGCCG
>DATBUS010000071.1:0-15523 GCA_036515815.1 Luteimonas sp. | reverse complement strand
AGGCCCAGGCTGCGGCGGCGACCGCCCAGGCCGCGGCCAGCGCCCCGCCGGCGCCGCCCCCGCCCAGTCCCCCGGCGCAGACCTACCCGAGCGAACCGCAGGTGACGATCACCTCCAGCGCGCCCGATTCCGTGGTCGGTGAATACCGCATCGACATGGCCAGCCTGGACACCAACGGCGATGGCCGGCTGAGCCGGGCCGAGGCGGGCCCCAACGCCACGCTCAGCAACGAGTTCCGCGCCGTCGACGCCAATGGCGACGGCATGCTCGACGCGAACGAGCTGAAGGGCTGGCTGCGCTGAGCCCGTCCGTCACGCGGCCGGTCAGACCCCGGCCGCGTGGCGCCACAGCGCACCCGCCACGGGCGGCAGTCGCCCCGCCAGGCCGAGCGCATGACCACGGAGCAGGACGGCGGCTGGGGATTCGCTGGTATAGACACGGTTGATGCCGTCGAAGGCCCGGGCGGCGACGGTGGCTTCGCTGCGCCGGCTCCGTGCCCAGCGCGCGATGCGTTGCGGCGTGTCCCAGGCCTGGCGCCCCGCGAGCGCCCCGGCCACGGAGTCGCGCAGGGCCGCAACGTCACGCAGGCCCACGTTGACACCCTGCCCGGCCAGCGGATGCATCACATGCGCGGCGTCGCCCACCAGCAGCACACGGCCCTGCGCATAGCGCGCGGCCAGTTGCAGGCGCAGCGGGAAGGCCGCGCGCGGCGAACAGGGCTCGATTCGGCCCAAGCGCCGATCGAAGGCGCGCTCGAGCGCTGCACCGAACGCGGCATCATCCATCGCCAGCACGGCGTCCGCGTCAGCGGCCGGCTGCGACCACACGATCGAGCAACTGCCATCGGCAAACGGCAGCAGGGCCAGCGGGCCGCCAGGCAGGAAACGCTGCCACGCAGTAGCCTCATGCGGCTGCGCCGTGCGCACATAGCCCACCACCCCGCACTGGCCATAGCCGTGGCCGGCGACCTCGATACCCGCGAGCTGGCGCAGGGTCGACCCGGCACCATCGGCGGCAAGCACGATGCGGGCACCGATCCGTCCGCCGTCATCCAGCCGCAGGCGCACGCCGCGCTCATCCTGCTCCAGCGCTTCGACCCGGGCCGGGCAGCGCACGTCGACACCCGCCCCGGGCAGGCAGTGCCAGAGGCGATCGACCAGCAGGCCGTTCTCGACGATCCAGCCGAGTTCGCGACGCCCCAGGCGGTCGGCGTCGAAGGCGAGCTCGCCGCCGCCCGCGGCATCCCAGACGCGCATGCGCCGATAGGGCTGCAGGCGCGTGGGTCGACCGTCGCGGCCGTCGATGCCCGACCAGGCGCCGATGGATTCGAACAGCGCTGCGTTGTCGTGGGCGAAGGCGAACACCCGGAGGTCCGGCCGCACCTCCGACCAGGGCGCCGGCGGGCGGCCTTCCACCAGCACCACCGACAGCCCGAGCCTGGCCAGGGCGAGTGCGGCCGCGGCACCCACCACGCCGCCGCCGGCCACCGCCACATCCACCATCGCGCGGCTCATCGCAAAGCTCCGCTGCGGCAGGCCTCGGGGACGTCGCCGCGATAGCCCATGGCGCCGCCCGCCACGCCCGCCTGCAGGCCGGGAAGGGCCGCCAAGGCGACCAGGCCGGCGCTGCGCAGCAAGGATGCACCGTGATGCGGGTTGGACGTCAGCCGCGCCAGGCCGTGGGAAAACCCGAGCGTGCGCTCGCGGTCGGCGGCGCGGCGCGCGGCGTGGGCGGACAGCACGGCGGCATCGCCGGGGTCGCCTCCTCCACGCACGTGTTCCACGAGCACCTCGGCCAGCGTGAGCGCGTCGCGCAGCCCGAGGTTGAAGCCCTGCGCCCCGACCGGATGGATCGACTGGGCGGCATTGCCGACCAGGACGGCACGTGGCGCCGTCGTCGCGTCCGCATGCACGGCCACGGCCGGGTAGACGCTGCGCGGACCCACCGACACCAGTCGCCCCACCCGCCAGCCGAAGGCCTCCTGGACCCGGGCAAGGAAGCCGGCATCATCCAGTGCCTGCACCTCTCCGGCGGCCTCCGCCGCAACGCCATGCACCAGGCCCCAGGCGCGATCGCCGCGCGGCAGCAGTGCGGTCGGTCCGTCGTCGGTGAGGCGCTCGTAGGCGGTACCGTCCGGCGCCCGCGTCGCACGCAGGCGGGCGACCATCAGGACCTGGCCATAGTCGTGGCGGCGCACGCCGATGCCGAGCGCGTCGCGCACGCCACTTGTGGCCCCGTCGGCGGCCACCACGAGGCGTGCCCGCAACTGGCCGGGGCCTTCACCGGCCAGCTCCAGCATCCGGTCACGCCCGGTATCGGCGGCGAACCCGGTGAACCGGGTGCCCCGGTGGCGGACCAGGCCGGCCACACGCGCGAGCCGCGACTCGAGTGCCTCGCCGAAATCCTTCGCCACCACCACCTGTCCGAAGGCCTCGCGCCCCAGGTCCTTCGCCTCCATCAGCACGCGGCCGAAGTCGCCGCGGCGGCTGACGTGGATACGTTCGATCGCACCGGTGGGCGCGCGCAGGCGCTGCATCACGCCCAGCGTGGTGAGCGCGTTCACCGTGGCCTCGGCGAAGCTCAGGTTGCGCTCGTCGAACACCGCCGGCATGGCCGCGGCCGGCGCGGCCTCGACCATCGCCACGTCCAGGCCGCTGCCTTCCAGGGCGATGGCCAGGCTTGCACCGACCAGGCCGCCACCGATGATCACCACGTCGTGAGTCGCCGTCATGCCGGCATGATACGGCCGCCCGGCCCTGCGGTTCGCTAGAATGGCCGCCGTCCTGCGAACCCCGGAGCCACCGCGTCCATGAACACCACCCTGCAACGCGCGATCGTGCTGTCGCTGCTCGCACTCCTCATGGCCGCCACCCGCAGCCATGTCTTCACCCATTTCACCCCCGTGCCGGACGCGTCCTGGGCGGTGTTCCTGATCGGCGGGTTCTACCTGCGCGACTGGGCGCGCTGGGCCTTTCCCGCGCTGATGGCGCTGGCGGTCGCGATCGACTGGATGGTGATCCGCGCCCAGGGCATGGACTTCCTCTCGCATTACTGCGTATCCCCCGGCTACTGGATGCTGGTGCCCGCGCACGCGGCGATGTGGGCCGGCGGCCACTGGCTGCGCAACCGTCACACCGGCGCGAATCCTGCCGCGCTCGCGCGCCTGGCGGGGGTCGTGGTCCTGGCCACCGCCACATGCCACCTGTTCGCGCAGGGCGGCTTCTACTGGCTGTCGGCGGCGGTCGCCGAGCCGACCTTCGCCGGTTGGGCGGCCAACTACGGCCACTGGTTCGCGCCCTATCTCGGGGCCACGGCCATGTTCGTCGCGCTCGCGGCGATCGCCCACGTGGTGGCCGAAGCGGTCGCGCGCCATGGGTCCATGGCGCGCGTGCAGGGTCACGGCTGACCGATGGGCAACCGGCTCTCGAAGATCTACACCCGCACCGGCGATGACGGCAGCACCGGACTGGGCGATGGCAGCCGGACCGGGAAGGACTCGCTCCGGGTCGAGGCCTACGGCACGGTCGACGAGGCCAATTCCTGCATCGGCGTCGTGCTTGCCACCGGCGTGCCGGAGCCGGTGCACGCGCTGCTGACCGCGGTCCAGCACCAGCTCTTCGACCTGGGCGGCGAGCTCTGCATCCCCGGCCATGCGGCCATCGACGACGACGATGTCGCGCGCCTCGAACAGCACCTCGACGATTTCAACGCCGACCTGCCACCGCTGAAGGAGTTCATCCTGCCCGGCGGCGGCGAAGCCTCCGCGCGCTGCCACGTGGCGCGCACCG
Source organism: Luteimonas sp. (assembly GCA_036515815.1). Taxonomy (GTDB): domain Bacteria; phylum Pseudomonadota; class Gammaproteobacteria; order Xanthomonadales; family Xanthomonadaceae; genus Luteimonas. Next base: position 11,735 of record DATBUS010000071.1, on the reverse strand, counting down.
TGGTCCGTCGCGCGGAGCGGTGCGCGGTGGCCCTGGCGCGCGTGGAAGACGTGCGGCCGCAGGCGGTGCGCTATCTCAACCGCCTGTCGGACCTGCTGTTCGTGCTCTGCCGGGTGCTCGCCCGCGGCAGCGGCCACGGCGAGGTCACCTGGCAGCACGAACGCCGCCGGAGCTGAGCATGGCCGCGAAGCCGCTGCCGGTGTTCACACACGCAGCGTGCTTCGGGCACGACACGGGTCCGGGACACGTCGAGGTACCTGCGCGCCTCGGCGCGGTGGTGACCGCGCTGCGCGACCATGTCCCCGGCATCGAATGGCTCGAGGCCCCGCGCGCGACGCGCGGGCAGCTGCTGCGGGTGCATGAACCGCTGCTGCTCCACGCGGTGCTCGAGGCCACGCCCGAGGGCGTGGTCCAGCTCGATCCGGACACGCTTCTTTCCCCGGGCTCGGCGGAAGCGGCCCTGCGCGCCGCCGGGGCCGTGGTCGCTGCGGTCGACATGGTGATGGGCGGCGAGGCCGAGGCGGCGTTCTGCGCCGTGCGCCCGCCCGGCCACCACGCGACGGCCGCCCATGCCATGGGCTTCTGCCTGTTCAACAACATCGCCGTCGGTGCCGCGCATGCGCTCGAGCGCCACGGGCTGGCGCGTGTCGCCGTGGTCGACTTCGACGTGCACCACGGCAATGGCACCCAGGCCATTTTCGCCGCCGAGGAGCGCGTGCTGTACGCGAGTGCGCACGAGATGCCCCTGTTTCCGGGAAGTGGCGACCCGCGCGAGCGCAGTGCCGGCCCCAACGTGCACAACGCGGCACTGCGTCCGGGCAGCGGCAGCGGGCGCTTCCGCGAAGCCTGGGGCGAACGCCTGCTTCCGGCCATCGCTGCCTTCCGGCCGCAGTTGCTGCTGGTATCGGCGGGTTTCGACGGCCACCGCGCCGATCCCGTGGCCCATGTCGAGCTCGACGCCGACGACTTCGGCTGGCTTACCGGGGAACTGGTCGACATCGCCGGCCGGCACGCCGGCGGACGCGTCGTGTCGGCCCTCGAAGGCGGCTACGACCTCGGCGCGCTCGCCGAATGCAGCGTGGCCCATGTGCGCGCGCTGGCCGGCCGATCCGCGCGCTGAGCAGGGACCGTTCACCCCCCGTGCATTGCCGCTGCTGTGGCGATGCGGCAAGCTAGCCGCCGCTTCTCCGCCCCCGGAATCCTGCGTGCGCCAAGCCTTCCGCCTGCTACCGCTGCCGCTGTGCATCGCCTCCGCGTTGGCGCTGCATCACCCCGGCGCGATGGCGCGCGATGACATCGAACCGGACTGGAGCCTGTGCCCGCTGGTGGAATCGGTGCCGGCTTTCCCGGACGCCCAGCCGGCCACCGGCGCCCCCGGCGACCGTTCCTCCCTTCCCACCGACATCGCCGGCGACAACCTGGCCGGGGTGGATGGCGAGAGCGTCGAGTACTCGGGCAACGTCACCCTGCGCCGCGGCGACCAGTTCCTGGGCGCGGACAACCTCGAATACCGCGCCGAAGACTCCACGTACGTGGCGAGGGGCCGGGTGCGCTACCAGGACTCCGGGATGCGCCTGGTCGCCGAACACCTCGAAGGCGACCAGGAGGCCGATACCCATCGCGTCGACGATGTCACCTACCAGCTCACCGAGCGCCGCGGCAACGGCGGTGCCGAGCGCATCGAGATGAAGGGCTCGCAGGGATCGCTCTACGGCTCGACCTACTCGACCTGCTCCCCGGACGACCGCTGGTGGGAGCTGCGCGCCGAGCGCATCGACATCGACAACGACAAGGGCCAGGGCGTGGCGCGCAACGCGACGCTGCGCCTGGGCAAGGTGCCGGTGCTGTACGTGCCCGCCTTCGCGTTCCCCACCGACAATCGCCGGCGCACCGGCCTGCTGTATCCGAGCATCTCCTACTCCAGCCGCAACGGCTTCGACTGGCGCCAGCCGATCTACCTCAACCTGGCGCCGCACTACGACATGACGCTCGAGCCGCGGTTGATGACGCGGCGCGGGCTCCTGCTGGGCACCGAGTTCCGCTACCTCACCGACGGCGGCGGCGGCACGCTCGAGTTCGAATACATCCCGTCCGACCGCCTGGCCGAGGACGGCCGGCAGGAAGAGATCGACCTCGGCATCCTTCCCGACAACCGGCGCAAGGACAATCGCGGCATGTTGCGCTTCGAGGCCGCGGAAGGCCTCGACCGCCACTGGCAGGCGCGCACGTTCCTGGCGTGGATCAGCGATCCGCGCTACATCGAGGACTCCACCAGCAACCTCAACGGCACCAGCGACTTCTCCATCCGCAGCGACATCGGCATCTATGGCCGCGGGCGCAGCTGGGATGCGGGCGTGATGGCCGACTACTGGCAGCTTGGCGACTACACGCAGCCCGAGCGCATCCTTCCCTACAACCGCCTGCCGCGCGTGTATGCGAACTGGGAAGACCGCTTCGGCCGGTTCGTGGCCGGCGCGTCGATGGACGCCACGCGCTTCGAACACGTCGACGGGAACAGCCGCCCGGGTGGCACCCGCGTCGACGTCCGCCCGTGGGTGTCGATGCCGCTCGAGGGCGCTGCCTGGTTCGTGACCCCGACGGTGGCCTGGCGCTATACCGGCTACAGGCTGGAAGACGCGCTCGCCGAAGGGATCGCCGCCCCGACCGGCGCCACCCCGGACACCTCGCCGTCGCGCAGCCTGCCGATCACGACGGTCGACGCGGGCGTCTACTTCGACCGCACCACCATGTTCCGTGGCGAGGAACACGTGCAGACGCTCGAGCCGCGGCTGTTCTACGTCAACACGCCCTACCGCGACCAGTCGGACCTGCCGCTCTTCGACACGCAGGCCATGTCGTACAGCTGGGGCCAGCTGTTCCGCGACAACCGTTTCACCGGGGCCGACCGCCAGGCCGATGCCAACCAGCTCACGCTGGCGCTGACCACGCGCCTGGTGAGTTCCCGGACCGGTCGCGAAAAGCTTTCGGCAAGCATCGGCCAGATCCGCTACTTCGAGGATTCGCGGGTCGGCCTGTACCCGGGCTCCCCGGTGATCCCCGAGGGCAAGTCGACCTGGATCGCCGAGGCCGACTACGAGGTGAACGACCGCTGGAGCGTCGGTACCACCTACCACTGGAACCCCGCAAGCCAGCGCGAGGACCTCGCCAGCCTGCGCACCCGCTACCTGCTGGGCGACGATGGCATCGTCAACCTGGCCTACCGCTACCGCCGCGACGCCGGCAGCGGCAACGACCTGCTGGAGCAGGTCGACTTCTCCTTCCTGTACCCGATCAACCCGTCCTGGAGCCTGGTCGGCCGGTACTACTATTCGCTGCTCGACAACCAGCTGCTGGAAGGTATCGCCGGCGTCCAGTGGGACAGTTGCTGCATGGCCGCGCGCCTGGTGGCACGGCGCTACGTGCGCAATTTCCAGGGCGAGATGAACGACGCCATCCAGCTCGAGATCGAGTTCAAGGGCCTGGGCTCGGCAGGCCCCAGAACGACCGACCGCCTGCGCCGTGCTATCCTCGGATATCACCGCGAAGACCTGTACCTGGTGCCCCCGCCCGAGGTCCGCAGCGACGTCGGCACACCGCCTCCGGCCGACGACACGCTCCCATGAAGAATCCTTTCCTTACCGCCGCCTTCGTTCTCGCTGCGCTGTTTCCGCATGCCCACGCGCAGGAGGTCCAGCCCATCGACGGCATTGCCGCGGTCGTGGACGAGGACGTCATCCTCCAGAGCGAACTCGAGCGCGCGGTGCGCAACATCATGGCCCAGTACGGCGACCGTGCCGACCAGCTGCCACCGCAGCCGGTGCTGCGCCGCCAGGTGCTCGAGCGCCTCATCCTCGTGCAGTTGCAGACCGCCCGAGCCAACTCGACCGGCGTGCGCGTGGGCGAGGAGGAGATCGACTCGGCGCTGGCCGCCATCGCGCGCCAGAACAACCTGACCCCCGATCAGCTGCGCCAGCAGCTCGCCGCGGACGGCATGTCCTTCAGCGAGTTCCGCGAGTCGCTCTCCGATGAACTCGCAATCCAGCGGCTGCGCCAGCGTTTCGCACAGTCCTCGATCGTGGTGACCGACGCCGAGGTCGACAATGCGCTGGCCAGCCAGGACAGCGGTGTCCAGTACCAGCTTGCGAACATCCTGGTCGCGCTGCCGAGCGGTGCCACGCCGGAGCAGATCGCCACCGGCCAGGAGAAGATCGACGGCATCAAGGCGCTGCTCGACCGCGGCGAACTCGATTTCCAGGCCGCGGCCGTGCGCTATTCCGATGGTCCCAATGCCCTCGAGGGCGGGGACCTGGGCTGGCGCAGCCCCGACGAGATCCCCTCGGCCTTTGCCAACGTGGTGGGTGGGCTCCAGCCCGGCCAGGTGTTCGGTCCCGTGCGTGGCCCCAGCGGCTTCCAGCTGCTGCAACTGCGCGACGTCCGCGACTCGGCGGCATCCGGCTCCGGCCAGATGGTGACCCAGTTCCAGGCCGCCCATATCCTGGTCCGTGGCGACCATGCCGCGGCCAAGGCCCGCGCCGACGCCCTTCATGCGCGCGTCGCCGGCGGCGAGGACTTCGCGGCCGTGGCGCGCGAGGAATCCGACGACACGGTGACCCGCGGCCAGGGCGGCGACCTCGGCTGGTTCGCGCAGGAGGACTTCGGTCCGCAGTTCGGTGCCCAGGTGGCCGCGCTGCAGGACGGCGAGGTCTCGGGGCCGTTCCGGAGCCAGGCCGGCTGGCACATCGTGCAGCGCACCGGTTCGCGGCAGACGGACGTCGGCGAGGAGAACCGCCGCAACCAGATGCGCGAAATGATTGGCCAGCGCAAGCTCGAAGACGAGTGGAACCGCTTCCTTCGCGAGATGCGCAGCGAGGCCTTCATCGACATCCGCCCGGCCTCGGGTGCCGCCGGCGCCACCGACGGCAGCTGACATGCGACGCCTGCGGCTCGCGCTGGTCCCGGGTGAACCGGCCGGCGTCGGGCCGGAGCTGTGCGTCCGTGCACTGCAGCGCCCCTGGGCGGCCGGCCTCGAGGTGTTCGGCGATGCCGATGCGCTGCTTGATGCGGCGCACCGCCTGGGCCTGGCCCTGCAGCGCGTCGAGGAGGACAGGCTGGTCGCCCCCGGCGGGAGCTTCGCCCTGCGCCACCTGCCCGCCGCCGTGCGCGTCCGGCCGGGCAGGCCCCATCCGGACAATGCCCGATCGACCGTCGCCGCCCTGCTCGCAGCCGCGGACGCCTGCACGGCCGGCGATTGCCACGGCATGGTGACCGGCCCGGTGCACAAGGCCGCGATCAACGATGGTGGCATCGCCTATACCGGCACCACGGGCCTTCTCGCCGGGCACACCCGGCGCGAGGTGGTGATGATGCTGGCCAACCCGGCCATGCGCGTGGCCCTGGCCACGGTGCACCTGCCCCTGCGTGCGGTGGCCGATGCGCTGACCCCGGCGCTGCTGGAGCGCACCCTGCGGATCCTGCACGCGGCCCTCCGCGACGACTTCGGCGTCAAGGACCCACTCGTCGCCGTACTGGGCCTCAATCCCCACGCGGGCGAGGACGGTCACCTGGGACGCGAAGAGCTCGACGTCATCGTTCCGCTGCTCGAAGTTCTGCGCGCCGAGGGGCTCCGCCTGGAGGGCCCTCTGCCCGCCGACACGGCCTTCCTGCCCGCCAGGCTCGCACGGTTCGACGCCATCCTGGCGATGTACCACGACCAGGGCCTGCCGGTGCTCAAGCACGCCGGCTTCGAGCAGGCGGTCAACATCAGCCTCGGCCTTCCCTGGCCACGCGTCGCGGTCGACCATGGCACCGCCTTCGACCTGGCCGGCACCGGCCGCGCCGATCCCTCCAGCCTGTTCGCCGCCATCGAGACCTGCACCCGCCTGGCCGCAACGCGCGCCGCAAGGACCCATACGCCATGACCCTGCACGACGGCCACGACGGCCGATTCCGCGAACCCGCCAAGAAGGCGCTCGGCCAGCACTTCCTGCACGAGCGCGGCGTAGTCGACCGCATCGTGCTGGCAGTGGATCCGAAGCCCGGCGAGCACATCGTGGAGATCGGCCCCGGCCAGGGCGCGATGACCTTCCCGCTGCTGGAGCGCCACGGACGCCTCACCGCGATCGAGTTCGACCGCGACCTGCTGGCGCCGCTGACCGTGCGCGCACGCGAGCACGGCGAACTGACGCTCATCCACGCCAACGTGCTGGACGTCGACTTCACCGCCCTGGCCGCGGGCACGCCCCTGCGCCTGGTCGGCAACCTGCCCTACAACCTGTCGTCACCGATCCTGTTCCATGCCCTGGAACACGCCGGGGCCGTCCGCGACATGCACTTCATGCTGCAGAAGGAAGTGGTCGACCGCATGGCCGCCCCGCCCGGCAGCAAGGTCTACGGTCGCCTCAGCGTGATGCTGCAGGCGTGGTGTCGGGTGACCGCGCTGTTCGATGTCGGACCCGGGGCCTTCAGGCCGCCGCCGAAGGTCGACTCGGCGGTGGTGCGGCTGGCGCCGCGCGATCCGTCCGAAGTCGGCATCGACGATCCGGCGCGATTCGCCGCGGTCGTGCGCGCCGCCTTCGGCCAGCGCCGCAAGACCCTGCGCAACGCGCTGCAGCCGCTGGCCGACGCGGAGGCCATTGCCGCCGCAGGCATCGACCCGACGCGTCGCGCCGAGCAACTCGAGGTCGCGGACTTCATCCGGCTGGCCAATTCCATGCCGCGGACCTAGTCCCGGTATTCACGCCCAGCGCTTACACTCGTCGCATGGACGACACCCCCGACTACACCCTGGAAATCCAGATCGCGACGCGCTTCCTCGCCGAGGAATCCGCGCCCGAGGACGACCGCTATGTCTTCGCGTACACGATCCGGATCCGCAATCTCGGGCGGCTCGCGGCTCAGCTGCTCGATCGCCACTGGGTGATCACCGACGGCAACGGGAATGTCGAGGAAGTGCGGGGTGAAGGCGTGGTCGGTGAACAGCCGCGCATCGAGCCCGGCGACCAGTTCACCTATACCTCCGGGGCGGTGCTCGAGACCGCGGCGGGGACGATGGAAGGCAGCTACGGCATGGTGGGTGACGACGGTACCCGCTTCGACGCGCCGATCCCCCCCTTCACCCTCGCCGTCCCGCGCACCCTGCACTGACATGGCGGTCTGGGCGATCGGCGACCTCCAGGGCTGCCTGGGGCCTACCGAGCGGCTGCTCGAGCGCATCGCGTTCGATCCCGCGCGCGACCGGCTGTGGTTTGCCGGCGACCTGGTCAATCGGGGCGGTGAATCGCTGGAAACCCTGCGCCTGGTGCACTCGCTGCGCGACAGCGTGGTCGCCGTGCTCGGCAACCACGACCTGTCGCTGCTGGCGATCGCCGAACGCCGCGAAGCGGACCAGCGCAAGGTCAACCCCGACCTGCAGCGCGTGCTGTTCGCGCCCGACCGTGATGAACTCCTGGACTGGCTGCGCATGCAGCCGCTGGTCCACGCCGACCGCGAGCTTGGCTGGATGATGGTGCACGCGGGCCTCGCGCCGAAGTGGACCGCCGACGACGCGCTGGCGATGTCGGCCGAGGTCGAGCGCGTGCTGCAGGGGCGCAACCGACAGGGCCTGCTGCGCAACATGTACGGTGATCGTCCCGCATGGTCGCCCGGATTGCGCGGGACCGACCGGCTGCGGGCGATCATCAATATCTTCACCCGCATGCGCTATTGCAGCCCGCGCGGCCGCATCGCCTTCGAGGAGAAGGGCGCGCCCGGGACCCAGCAGCCCGGCCTCTACCCCTGGTACGAAGTGCCCGGGCGTGTCGACCGCGGCCTGAACCTGGTCTGCGGCCACTGGTCGGCGCTGGGGCTGTTCATCGGCCACGGCATCCATGCCATCGACACCGGCGCGGTCTGGGGCGGCAAGCTCACCGCGCTGCGCCTGGACAGCGAGGAGTTGTGCGTCGTGCAGGTGCCGGGGCGGCCGCAGTCCGGCTGAGGCAGCACCGTCAGGCGCGGCGGTACTCGACGAACTCGAAGGCGAAGGCATGGCGCGCATCCGCCGGATGCGCCACCCGCGAGACCGCGCGCCAGGTCCCATCATCGAGCGGCGGGAAGAAGGCATGCGCACCTTCCACCACGGTGTCGACATGGGTCATGTGCAGCACCGTCGCCCGCGGCAGGGTGAGTGCGTAGATCTCGCCGCCGCCGATCACGCAGAGGCCGGCCGCGCCACCAAGCGCAAGGGCTTCGTCGACCGAGGCCACCGCCTCCATTCCGGGAAACGGTGCACGACCGCTGCGGGTGAGGACGAGGTTGCGGCGTTTCGGCAGCGCGCGCCCCAGCGACTCGGCGGTCCTGCGCCCCATCAGGATGGTCCGGCCGACGGTGCGGGCCTTGAAGTGCGCGAGGTCGCCCGGCAGGTGCCAGGGGAGTCCGTTGTCGCGCCCGATGGCGAGCTTCCGGTCGACGGCCGCGACCAGGCTGACCTCGACGCCGTCCGCGCTATCGGCCATCACCGTGCTCAGACCGCGACCGGGGCGCGGATCGCCGGTTCCGGGTCGTAGCCCTCGACCGTGATATCGTCGAAGCCGAAGGCGAAGATATCCTTGATCGCCGGATTCAGGACCAGCCTCGGCAGCGCCCGCGGCGTGCGCGCGAGCTGTTCGCGGGCCTGGTCGTAGTGGTTCGAGTACAGGTGCGCATCGCCCAGCGTGTGCACGAAGTCGCCGACGCCGAGTCCGGTCACCTGCGCCACCATGTGGGTCAGCAGTGCGTAGCTCGCGATATTGAACGGCACGCCCAGGAAGATGTCGCCGCTGCGCTGGTAGAGCTGGCAGCTGAGCTTTCCATCCACCACGTAGAACTGGAACAGCGCATGGCAGGGCTGCAGCGCCATGGCCGGCAGGTCGGCCACGTTCCAGGCGCTCACCACCAGCCGCCGCGAGTCGGGATTGCGGCGGATCTCGTCGATCACCCAGCGGATCTGGTCGATCTCGCCGCCGCGCCCGTCGGCCCAGCGCCGCCATTGCTTGCCATATACCGGGCCGAGCTCGCCGTCGGCGTCGGCCCACTCGTCCCAGATGGTGACCTTGTTGTCGCGCAGGTAGGCGGTGCTGGTCTCGCCCTTCAGGAACCACAGCAGCTCGTGGATGATCGAGCGCAGGTGCAGCTTCTTGGTGGTGACCAGCGGGAAGCCTTCCTCGAGGTCGAAGCGCATCTGCCAGCCGAACACGCTGCGCGTGCCGGTACCGGTGCGGTCGGACTTCTCGCTGCCGTGTTCGAGGACGTGGCGAAGGAGGTCGAGGTACTGGCGCATGCGTCTGTCCTGGCGATTGCGGCCGCTGCCGCTGCTACGTGGTCGTGGCGGGTGCGGCGGGCACCGGCTGCAGGGTGGGCGTCCGGCGCGACCACCACAGCCAGTACAGGCCCAGCAGCACCAGTGGCGTGCTCAACACCTGGCCCATGGTCAGCCAGCCGAAGGCCAGGTAGCCGATATGCGCATCAGGCTCGCGCACGAATTCGACCAGGAAGCGGAAGGCCCCATAGAGCAGCGCGAACATGCCCGCGACCGCATAGCGCGGCCGCGGCCGGCTGGAGAACCACCACAGCAGGACGAACATCGCCACGCCCTCGAGGAAGGCCTGGTAGAGCTGCGACGGATGGCGCGCATACTGTTCCAGCTGCCCGGCCTGGTGCAGCGCACGGAGCGAGGCCTCGTCGAGCCAGGCCAGGTCCTGCGGCAGGGCGCTGCGGAACACCGTCGCCCACGGGAGGTCGGTGGGCTTGCCCCACAGTTCGCCGCCGATCCAGTTTCCGATGCGGCCGAAACCCAGGCCCAGGGGCACCAGCGGGGCCACGAAATCCATGGTGTCCATGAAATGCAGCCGATGCTGGCGCGACCACAGCCAACTCGCCAGCAGCACGCCCAGCAGTCCGCCATGGAAGCTCATGCCACCTTCCCACACCCGGACCAGCATCAGCGGGTTGGCGAGGAAGTCGCCGAAGCCATAGAACAGCACGTAGCCCACGCGCCCGCCCAGCACCACGCCGAGCATGCCGTAGAACATCAGGTCGCCAAAGCCGTTCTCGTCCACGCCCGGCAGCCGGCCGGCGCGGATCCGCGAGCGGCCCAGCCACCACGCGCTGAAGAAGGCCAGCGCATACATCAAGCCGTACCAGTGGATCCCGGGGGCGAAGCTCCGGCCGAACAGCTCGAAGGCCGGCGACTGCACCGCCACCGGATCCACCAGGTGCAGGATGCTCATGCCCGGTGGCTCACTCGCTGGCCACGCGCCTCAGGGCGCGCCGCTTGGCCCACAGGTTGAGGCCCTCGACGAAGGCCGAGAAGCCCATCGAACCATAGATGTAGCCGCGCGGGATGTGCAGGTCGAAGCCTTCGGTCAGCAGGTACGCACCGATCAGCACGATGAAGGCGAGCGCCAGCATCTTCACCGTCGGGTTGTTGTCGATGAAGCGGCCCAGCGGCTGCGCCGCCAGCAGCATGACGCCGACGGCGATCAGGATCGCGGCGACCATCACCGGGATGTAGTCGCCGGCCATGCCCACCGCCGCGATCACCGAGTCGAGCGAGAACACGATGTCGATGATCGCGATCTGGGTGATGACCATGGCGAACGAGGTCGCGGCCTTGCCCATGCCGTCCACGTCCTCGTGCTCGCCCGCCACGAGCGAGCGGATCTCCATCGCGCCCTTCACGATCAGGAACAGGCCGCCCAGGATGAGCACCAGGTCGCGGACCGAGATGCCCTGCCCGAACAGCGTGAACAGGTCGCTGGTCAGCCCGGCCAGCCAGGCCAGCGTCAGCAGCAGGCCCAGGCGCGTGATGCAGGCCACCGCGATGCCGAACTTGCGCGCGAACTCGCGGCGCTCGGCGGGCAGGCGGCTGACCGCGATCGAGATGAACACGAGGTTGTCGATGCCGAGCACGATCTCGATCGTGGCCAGCGTGACCAGCAGGATCCACACCTGCGGGTCGGTGATGAGTTCGATCATGGCTTGCTTGTCCTTCGGGAAACGGGGGCCGCGGCGTACACGGCGGTCATGGCAGGCGTGGCAGCAGGATCGCGCCCCACACCATCAGCACGTTAAGCATCAACACGAACACGGCGGCCGAGCCCATGTCCTTGGCGCGTCCGGCAAGCTCGTGGTGCTCGTCGCCGTAGCGGCCGATCACAGCTTCGATGGCGGAATTCAGCAGTTCGATGGCCAGCACCAGCATCAGGCTGCCCACCAGCAGCGCGCGCTCGACGCCGTCCTGCCCCAGCCACCAGCCCAGGGGCGCCAGGACCACGAACAGGTAGCCCTCGAGCCGGAACGACGACTCGTGCAGCCAGGCGGCACGCAGGCCCTGCAGCGACCAGACGGTCGCCTTGAACATGCGTGCGGGACCGCGGGGCAGGTGTCCGATTTCGTCGGCCATCGTCTTCCCCCGCTCAGCGCGAACCGCTGCGGGGCGGCAGCGCGACCGGCAGGGCGCCGGCAACGCCGGCGGCGGGGATGCGGCTGCCGCCCGGGCACCGCTGGGATGGGAACTGCATGCGAATCAGCCGCCGCGTCCGACCAGTAAGCGGGCAATTTTGCCACAAGGCGGCGTGCGGGACCGGGTCGCCCCGGGTTGCGCCCGGGGACCTGCGCTGCTCCACTCGTGGCAGCCCTGCCCGGAGTCCACGCATGGATCGCCCCAGCCGCACGCGCGCCACCGGCCCGCGCATCTGCATTCCCCGCGCGGCGGCCGCCCT
>DATBUS010000070.1:0-34982 GCA_036515815.1 Luteimonas sp. | reverse complement strand
AGGATCCGCGCGGCGTGCCCATCAGCGCAATCGTCTTCGGTGGCCGGCGCGCATCGCTGGTGCCGCTGGTGTTCGAGGCGCGCGACTGGACGCATGGCGTGCAGGTGGGTGCCTCGATGGCCTCCGAAACCACGGCCGCCGCCACCGGACAGGTGGGCGTGGTGCGCCGCGACCCCATGGCGATGAAGCCCTTCTGCGGTTACCACTTCGGCGACTATTTCGCGCACTGGCTGTCGTTCGACAGGCCCGGTGCGAACCTGCCGAAGGTCTTCCATGTGAACTGGTTCCGCAAGGACGCCGAAGGCCGCTTCCTGTGGCCCGGTTTCGGCGAGAACCTTCGCGTACTGGAGTGGATCATCGGGCGCCTGGACGGCACGGCGTCCGCCCGCGACACGGCCATCGGCCACGTGCCGGCCGCGACCGACCTGGACCTGGCCGGCCTCGACCTCGCGCCGGGTGCCATCGATGCGCTGCTCGAGGTCGACGAAGCTGGGTACGCGGAGGAGTGGCGCGAGCTGGCGGCGTTCTTCGAATCGCTGGGCCGGGTGCCGGACGGGATCCTGCCACCACGCTGAGCGATCGACTGGATCGCGAAACGGAAAACGGCCCCTGGTGGGGCCGTTTTTCGTTGTGGCGTGCCTGCCAGGCGTTTCGGCCACGGGCGCACCGCGAGTGACCATTCGCGAGGCACAAAAAACCACGGCCCCTTTCGGGGCCGTGGTCCTGTTGCGTCGCAGTGCCGATGGATCAGAAGCGCTGCTGGTACTTCATGTACACCACGCGACCCATGTCGAATCCGCCGTAGTAGGCGAACTGGTTGTTGGGGGCCGTGTACATGATCGGACCGCGGTGGTCGGTCACGTTGTTGGCACCCAGGGCCACGGTGGCATTCCACGGGGCCGTCCAGCGGAACTGGAGGTCGTGGAACGTGTTGGAACCCACTTCACGCAGCGGGTAGCCCGTCGGCACGTCCGGAGCGATGTAGTCCGGGTTGTTGCACATGCCGGCGGCCAGGCTCACGCAGCCTTCCTTCATGCCCGAGTAGTAGCGGGCGGTCCAGCTCGCGCCGAAGTCGCCGTATTCCCAGTCGAGGTTCAGGTTCGAACGGGTACGGAAGGTACCGGCGAACGAAACCGACGGCTGAGCCACGGTCTCCGGGTTGTTGTTGGCCCACAGGCGGTAATCGCTGACGTACGAGGTCTGCCAGTCGACGTTGAACTGGCCGAACGACGTTTCCGGCATGCGGTAGCGGACGCCGAAGTCCCAGCCTTCCGTCTCCAGGCGGCCCTTGTTGGTCAGGCCGTAGCGGAGGGCGGTGATGTGGCCGGTTTCCGGGTTGCGGACGATGTTGGCGCAACGCTCGGGGATGTTGCGGACGTAGCAGTCATCCACGATGTCGCTGACGCTGTCGGAGGCGATCAGGTTGGTGATCTCGACCTGGTACCAGTCCAGCGAGAAGTCCAGGCCGTCCACGAACTCGGGGCTCCACACGATGCCGGCCGTCTTGCTGGTCGACTGCTCGGGGGTCAGGTTCGGGTTCGAACCGGACAGGAACTGGTCCGGGGTCTGGCAGGGGAACGAGGTGCAGGGCACCAGGCCCTGGCCAAGCTGCACGTAGTCGGCCGGGACGCCCGCCGCCGTACAGGCCGGGCCACCGGCAACGTTGCCCGGGCCGGTCGAACCGCAGGGATCGATGTAGGACTCGAAGCTGCCGCCCACGCCGCCGTACAGGTTGTCGATCGACGGAGCACGGAAACCATCAGCATAGGTCGCGCGGACCAGCAGGCCCTCGACCGGACGCCAGGTCAGGCCGAACTTGTTGTTGATGGTGTCGCCGAAGGTGTCGTAGTCCGAGTAGCGGCTGGCGACGTTGAGCGACAGCTCTTCGGCACCGGCAACGCCGCTCAGCAGCGGAACGTTCAGCTCGAGGTACACCTCGTCCAGCGAGTAGTCGCCGGCGGTGGTGGTGGCCGGGAGGCCGGTGTTCAGTGCCGCCTGGTTGAAGGCGTCCGGAATGAACACGCCCTCTTCCTTGCGGTGCTCGACGCCGACGGCCACGCCCAGCGGGCCGGCCGGCATTTCGACCACGGTACCCGCCAGGTTGGCGAAGTAGGTGGTGGTCTCGGTCAGGCCGCGGTCGTGGTAGTACGGGAACAGGTATTCCTGGACAGCCGGGTCAGACAGCGAGTTGGTGCCACCCACGCCGAACGGCAGGAGCGGGTTCCACGGCGTGCACTCGCCGGCGCCGTAGTTGCCACCCAGCGGGATCGGGCTGTCGGCGGAGCCGCACTGCACGACGCCGTTGCCGTTGACGAACGACGGGCCCATGGCCAGCTCGAGCGCCGGCAGGCTCGCGTCGCCGCGACCGACCTTGACCATCTCGTTGCGGTTCCAGGTCGCGCCCGCGTCCCAGTTCCACGAGGTCTCGCCGAGGTCGAACGCACCTTCGAACGCCGAGGTCAGGCGGTAGGTGGAGAGGCTGCTCTCGGTGGAGCGCGGCACTTCCCACAGGCGGCGGCGGATGATCAGGTCTTCGCCGGGCATGGGGTTGAACGCGCTGTCGGCCGACAGCGGGATGCCGAACGCGGCGGTCTGGAACGGATAGCCCGCGACGACCTGGGTCGTGGTGCGGTGGTTGTACAGCGCGTCGGCGACGAAGCGGACGTTGTCGGTGATGTCGAAGTCACCGGCGACGAAGATCGAGCGGCGCTCGATGCCCGTGCGGGCCATCATCTGCTCGTTGCTGTTGGCGTTGAACGCCGCGGTGTGGACCTGGTAGCTGTCACGATCGGTCGGATCCTGACCCGGGATCAGCGTCCACCACACGGCCGCCGCGGCGGGCGAGCAGGGGTCGCAGAACGAGCCGTTCTGGCTCACCGGGCTCCAGCCCGAACCGGGGAACAGCGGACCACGGTTGCCGTCCTTCGCGTACCACACGTCACGCGCCCAGATCGGCTCTTCCTTCGAGTACTCGACGCTCATGGTGACGCCGCCGCGGTCCGAGCTCGCGCCCAGGGTGAAGTCCGCGGTGGTGATGTCGCCGAAGCCTTCGCTGTACTGGCCGAAGTAGACATTGGCTTCCGCGCCGTCGAAGCGGCTGCGGGTGATCACGTTCACCACGCCGGCGATGGCGTCGGAACCGTAGATCGACGAGGCGCCGTCCTTCAGCACTTCCACGCGCTCGATCGCCGACATCGGGATCTGGCTGAGGTCCTGCAGGCCGGTGGTGTTCGAGCCGAGGCGCTTGCCGTTCACCAGGACCAGGGTGCGCGAGGCGCCGAGGTTGCGCAGGTCGACGTAGTAGCCGCCCACGTTCTCGCCCGATGCCAGCACGTCACCGCGCGAGATCGCCGGCGAGCCCGCCGAGGTGAGGTTCTGCAGGACGTCGACGACGCTGGTGAAGCCCTGCTTCGCGAGCTCTTCGCGGGCGATCACGACGACGGGCTGCGAGGTTTCCGCCGATGCCTGGCGGATGCGCGAGCCGGTCACCTCGATGCGATCGAGGGTCGTGGCCTGCTGTTCCGAGCTGTCCTGCGCGAACGCGACGCCGGTACCGGCGAGGACGGTCGCACCGGACACGAGCGCGAAGGAAATCGCGTCGCGGAGCTTGGTGGTCTTAAGGGTCATCTCTTCTCTCTCCAAGTGAGTCTTGGGTAATTCCCATGGGAGCCCACCGGTGGAGTCAAGATCGACACCAAGCCCGGCAGGGCCGTTGCCGATAGTAGCCCCGCCCGAGCAAAAATTAAAGTGTTGTTAATAATCGCGGGGTTTATCGTTAAAACCCATGCGAATCAGGAACTTAGAGGTCCTGCTCGTACCTGATGTAGGGCACGGTGCCCTCGTCGTCGCGGCCATTGGAGGCCGGCGCGAAGGGATTCCGCCCCTTGGTGACGAGATTGTCGGCACCCACCGTGAGCTGTCCGCTCCAGGGTGTCCGCCAGGTCAGGCCGAGGCCGACGCCTTCCCAGCGCGGCTGCCCGGGCGTCTCGACCACGTGGCCGACGATGTTCGCGCTGAAGCGGCCATAGCCGCCGCCAATGCTGACGCTGCGCGAGGTCCAGGCATCGCCGATGCCGAGGTTGGTGGCCTCGGCCGGCGTGACCAGGGTGGCCTTGGCCATGGTGCCCGCGATCGACACCATGCCCTCGCGCCCGATGTTGTGCTGGGCGAACACGGTGAGGTCGTTCACGTCGAGCGTCGCGGCCCCGCCGCGGTTGCCCGGCGTGAGCCACGCGGGCAGGGTGCCACTGCCGCTGCCGGCGTTGACGCCGACGCGGGTGCTGTTGCCGGCCCGGAAGGCCGCCGTCCCGCCGGTACGCTTGCCGGCCTCGTCCTGGAAGCTGGCGAGCATGCAGTTGTTGGCGAGGTTGCCGAGCGCACTGGCCAGCCCGGTCTTGCGGTCGCAGAACACGCCGAGGGATTTTCCGGCGTCGATGCCGAACGCGGCATCGAGCGCTCTTTCATTGAAGCCCGCTACGGCGCCGGCCGGTTCGAGGAGAAGCAGGGCCTCGACCTTGCCGCTCGACTGGTTCCACACCGGCAGGACCGCCTGGTCGCGCTTGCCCGCCGGTGCCTGCGCGTGCGCACCCGTCACCACGCCGAAGGCGAGGAGCAGGGACAGCGAAAGCTTGGCAAGACGCGGCTTCATGGCCTGCTGGTAGACCCCTTGGGCAGGCGGGAGTTCCGCCCGATGGTGGGCACGACTCTAGAATGTTTATGTTTCTTTAACAATCCCCGGCCGCCGTCACTGCAGGCCCGGCGGGGCATCCATTGGACGCTTGAGGTCGGTGAAGAGTGCGTTAAGGTCGGCCGCGTCGAACGCGTAGGCCTGGCCGCAGAACTCGCAGCGCACCGTGGCGGTGCCGTCGATCAGGGCGGCCTCGGCCTCGGCACGTCCGAGCGACTCGAGCATCCCTTCGACCCGTTCCCTCGAACATGAGCAGCCGAACGCCAGCGGCTTGCCGCCCACCAGCTCAGGGGATTCCTCGTGGAACAGGCGGTGGAGCAGCTCCTCGGCCGGCGTGCCGGCGAGTTCCTCTTCGCCGAGCGTGGAAAACAGGGCGCTGGCGCGGTCCCAGCCATCGTCGTCGCCCTGGTCGGCCGGGAGTTTCTGCAGCATGAGACCGGACGCGCCGGCCTCGCCCGCGGTGAGGAGGATGCGGGTGGGGAGCTGTTCGGAGCGGCTGAAGTAGTCCTCGAAGGCGCCTGCGAGTCCGGGCGAGTCCAGGGGCACCAGGCCCTGGTACCGGGTGGCTTCGCGGTTGCCGATGCCGGAGTTCTCGATGGTGATCGCCAGCAGCGCGTCGTCGCCGAGCGCGCCCAGCCCTTCGACGTCGCCACCTTCCTCGTCGACGCGCGCGATGCCGCGCAGGGTGCCGTCGGACGTGCATTCGACGAACAGCGTGCGCAGCACGCGTTGGCCGCGCAGCTGTACCGACAGGCGACCATCCACCTTGACGTGGCCTGTGAACAGGGCCGAGGCCGCCGCCGACTGGCCAAGGAGCGTCCGGATGCCGGGCGGATAGTCATCGCTGGAGGCGATCGCGCGCCAGGTGTCGGCGAGGTGGACATGCACTCCGCGCACGCCGGCGCGCGGCAGCAGGAAGCGGGTCAGTCGGTCGCGGGCGGCGGTTGCGTCGGTCATGGCGGGTCCGTATGCGTTGTGGTGGCGGGCCGGCACTGGATAATCGCGCCCTGGCCGATCGATGACTGGTGGAGATGGGGATGGCGCCTGGCGCGAACAAGGATGCAGCAGCGCACGCGGACGCCATGTCGTCGCCGCGCAGGCGCAGCCGCTGGCACTGGTTGTGGAAGCTGCCCGTGCTGCTGCTGGTGCTCAGCATCGTGCAGGTACTGGTCTTGCGCGTGATCGATCCGCCGTTCAGTGCCTTCATGGCGATCCGCCAGCTGGAGGCCCTGCGCGGGGGCGACACCGGGTTCCGGATCGCATACGACTGGCGCGACCTCGAGGACATCGCGCCATCGCTGCCGCTGGCGGCGGTTGCGGCGGAGGACCAGAACTTCGCGCGCCATCGCGGCTTCGACATGGCGGCGATCGAGCGCGCGCTGGAGCACAACGCGCGCGGCGGCAAGGTGCGCGGCGGCAGCACGATCAGCCAGCAGCTGGCGAAGAACCTGTTCCTCTGGAGCGGCCGCAGCTGGGTGCGCAAGGGCCTGGAGGCCTGGTACACGCTGCTGGTCGAAGCGCTGTGGCCGAAGCAGCGGATCCTCGAGGTGTACGTCAACGTGGCGGAGTTCGGCGATGGCATCTATGGCGGGCAGGCCGCTGCGCGCCGCTACTGGGGCAAGGACGCGTCCGCGCTCACGGCCGCCGAAAGTGCGCGCCTGGCGGCCGTGCTGCCCAGCCCGCGGCGCTACAGCGCAGAACGTCCCGGTCCCTATGTGCAGCGGCGTGCGCAGTGGATCCAGCGCAACATGCGCAACCTGGGGGGCGAGGCATGGCTGGAGCAACTGGAGTGAGACGCGCCCGCGCTAGGATGCCGGCATGACGCGCGATCGACTGACCGTGGTGGTGGCGGCCTTCAACGAGGCGCAGTCGCTGCCGGAACTGCATCGCCGCCTTGCGGCCGTCCTCGACGCAATGGCGACGGACGACGCGGTCGACGGCCGCGTGCTGTACGTGGACGACGGCAGCACCGACGCCACCTGGCGGGTGCTCCAGTCGCTGGCCGCCAGCGATGCGCGCGTGTCGCTGCTGCGCCTGTCGCGCAACTTCGGCAAGGAAGCAGCGCTGACCGCCGGGCTGGACCGCGTGCGCGAGGGGGCAGCGCTGATCCTCGACGCCGACGGCCAGGACCCGCCCGAACTGATCCCGCGGTTCGTCGCGCGCTGGCGCGAAGGCTACGACGACGTCCATGGCACGCGCCTGGCGCGCGAGGGCGAGGGCTGGTTCAAGCGTGCCTCCGCGCATGCCTTCTATCGCGTGATGCAGCGCCTGTCGAAGACGCCGGTGCCCACCGATACCGGTGACTTCAGGTTGCTCTCGGCGCGTGCGCTCGCGGCCCTGCGGGAGCTGCGCGAGCGCCATCGCTTCATGAAGGGCCTGTTCGGCTGGATCGGCTTCAATCGCGTGGCCATTCCGTACCGGCGCGAGCCGCGGCTTGCGGGCAGCAGCAAGTTCAACGCCTGGCGCCTGTGGAATTTCGCGCTGGAGGGCATCACGAGTTTCTCCACCGCGCCGCTGCGGCTGGCCACCTATGCCGGGGTCGCCACCGCGCTGGTGGCCTTCGGCTACGGCCTCTGGATCATCATCAAGGCCCTGTTCTGGGGTGACCCCGTTGCCGGTTGGCCCACGATGATGTCGGTGATCCTGTTCCTCGGCGGCGTGCAGCTCATGGCGCTCGGATTGATCGGCGAGTACCTGGGGCGGCTTTACGAAGAGTCGAAGCAACGCCCGCTCTACCTCGTCGACGCGTGGCATCCGGCCGAAGGGGTATGCTCGGTCGCGCCACCCACGAGCGAGCGAGGCTGCGATGCGTACGGTGAGGCAACTGCTGGAAGCCAAGGGGCCTGAGGTCCACGCGATCGGTCCGGATGCCGCGGTGATCGATGCGATCCGCCTGATGGCGGAGAAGGGCATCGGCGCACTGGTGGTGCTGGCGCCCGGAGGCCGGCTGGCGGGGATGGTGTCCGAACGCGACTACGCACGGAAGATCGTGCTCGAGGGGCGCTCGTCTAGGGAGACGCCGGTGCGCGACATCATGAGTCCCGACGTCACCACCGTGCGGATGGACGACACCTGCCAGGCCTGCATGGAGCTGGTGACCGAGCGCCGGGTGCGCCACCTGCCCGTCGTCGGGGATGCCGGCGTCGTGGGACTGGTCTCCATCGGCGACCTGGTGAAGGCGGTGATCGAGGAGCAACAGCAGGAACTGGAACACCTCCAGCGCTATATCAGTTCCTGAGCGTCACTTCGCGTATTCACCGCCGCAGTCGCTGTCCTCGCCCGGCCCGAGCTCGAGCGTGGCGAGCAGGGCCGCCGGCGGCGCGATGCTGCCGAGCGTGAGCGCGATCGCGCCGCGCAGCCCCAGGCGCGCCATGTCCGGGCGGAAGCCCGGGTCGCGGAAGCTGCCATCGATCACGAGCGGCGAGCGCAAGGCTAGGATGCTGCGGTCCTTGGGCCGCGGCTTGAGCAGCAGGTCGAGCTGTTCTTCGCCCAGGTCGATCGAACCTTCGCCAATGATGATGGTGTCCTCGGTATCGAAGGCGAAGGCGCGCGTCGTCATCACGCCGTCCTCGACCGCGAAGTCGCCGAAAGCGCAACGGATGCCCACCTTGCGGTCCTTTCCGAGCAGGAACTTCAGGGCCTCGAACACGTCCAGGCCGGCAAGCTCGAGCAGCAGGTTGCTGACCTGGCCGCGCCCCATGCCCAGCGCGGCATCGCCATCGGCGGTGGCAAGCATGCGCGCGATGGAATTGCCCGTGCCCCTGAGGTCGAAGTCGCCGCTGACGCGTCCGACCGCATCCTGCGCCAGCTCCGAATCCGGCAGCAGGCCGCCCAGTTCCAGGCCGCGCGCGCTGATGACGGCATGCGTCTGGATCGCGTCCTGGCGCGCGTCCATGCTCACCGTGGAGCGGATGGTGCCGCCAGCCACGCCGAAGTCGAGCGGATCCAGGCGCAGCAGTCCGGCTTCCAGCAGGATGTGCACGTCCATGTCGTCCAGCGGCCAGCCCGGGGCCTCGATACGCGTGGCTTTCCAGCGCACGTCGGCGTCCATGGTGCGCAGCTTGGTCAGGTTGTACGGCGTATCCGGGAGCAGGCGACCTTCGGCGGCACGGTCCGCGGCCGCGGCTTCAAGCTCGGCATTGCCGGTTTCACCGCCATCACTTTCCGGGGCCGCGCCGACGAAGCCCGCGAGGTCGTCGAAGTCGAGCAGGTCCGAGTGCAGCTCGCCCTCGAACAGCAGGCGCTCCAGGCCGGTGGTGATGCGCGCCGTCCCGCCAAGATCGCTCTCGCCGACCTTGCCCTCGAAGTCCTCGTATCGCCAGACGGTGTCGTTGCGGACCAATCGTCCATCGAGTTCGTAGGCCGGGGTGTGTGGCATCGCGATTCCAAGCAAGGGATAGAGATCCTCCAGGTCCTTGCCCGAAAGCGTCATCTGGATGTCGAACTCCGACAGCCCGAGCAGCTGCGTGATCGCGCCGCGGGCTCGCGCCCGGGTGGCGCCCGCGGTCGCGCGCAGGTCGATCGCATAGGGCGTGCCGGTATCGCGCAGGCCCAGCGGCGAGGCCACGGCGCCCGCGAGCTTGAACGGCGCCCCGCGCCAGTGGCCGTCGCCGCTCAGGGCAAGCGGGCGCAGGGACGGATCCTCGGTGTCCTCGCTGGCGATGCCAAGGTCGATATCCGTGCGCTCGGCGGCGTCGATGTAGCGCAGCCGGCCGGAGTCGACGTGCAGCAGGTCGATGCGGGGGCCGTCGCCGCCATCGCCGTCCATGCCGTCGAACCGCCAGTTGCCGCCGTCCTCGCCCGCTTCCAGCAGGATGTCGGGCCTGCGCAGGCGAAGTTCGGTGAGGTGGATCCGGCCGACCAGCAGCGGCAGGACGCGCACGTGCAACTCCAGCCGGTCGGTCGTGGCCATCTCGGGACTGTCCGACCAGTCGACGTTGCCGAGCGCTACGCGGTCGGCGCGAATGACCGAGGTACGTCCCAGGTCGACGTCAAGATCGCCGCCGATGTCGAAGCTGCGCCCGGTGCGTGCCGAGACGGCGCGCTCCACCGGCCCCTTGAACCAGTTCCAGTCCCAGAGCAGGACCAGCGCCAGGAGACCCAGGGCGACGACCACCGCCACCGTCCGCCAGGGGTGCGCAAGGGCCGCGGCGACGGGCCTGCTGTATCGGGCGGGCTGGGGCGTGGACTCCGTCGGCATGCGCCGGCTCCGGTGGGTGGACAGCCCACAGACTCCCGTGACGGCGGTAAAACAGCAGTGAACGTGCAGCGCGGCTCAGGCCGGGAGGGTCACCTGCGCCATCACCGAGATGTAGTGGCAGACGCTGCCCGCGATGCAGAACAGGTGCCAGATCGCATGGGAGTAGGGCAGCGATTCACGGTGATAGAAGACCGTGCCGAGCGTGTAGAACACGCCGCCGGCGACCAGCCAGCCGAAGGTCCAGGCGTCGAGCGCCGCCAGCACCGGCTTGATGGCCACCAGCACCAGCCAGCCCATCGCGACATAGATCAGGGTGGACAGGCGCTTGAAGCGGCCGGTGTGGAACAGCTTGAACACCACGCCCGCGATCGCCAGCGTCCAGATGGCCGCGAACAGGCCCCAGCCCCACGGGCCACGCAGCCCGATCAGGGTGAACGGCGTATAGGTGCCGGCGATCAGCAGGTAGATGGCGCAGTGGTCGAACACCTTCAGCCGGCCCTTGATGACCGGGTGGCGAAAGGCGTGGTACAGCGTCGATGCGAGATAGAGCAGCAGAAGCGTGATGCCGAACACGATCGCCGCGCCCAACTGCCAGCCATTGCCATGGATCGCGGCCAGCGTCACCAGTACCGCCCCGCCGGCGAGCGCCGCGGTCGCACCCAGCCCGTGCGTCAGCGCACTGGCCAACTCCTCGCGCTTCTCGCGCAGGCTCATCGTCGACACGTCGAATCCCGGGGGGGAGACCAGGCCGATCATGACATGTGCGGGTGTGGCGTGGCGTCTCACCCGGCGCCGCGTGTATGCGCGGCCTCGCGCGTGGCGTCGAAGCGGACGTCCGGCCAGCGTTCCTGGGCCAGCTGCAGGTTGACGCGGCTGGGGGCCAGGTAGACCAGTTCTCCGGCGGCGTCGAGGCCGAGGTTCACCGCGTTCTTCTCCCGGAACTCCTCCAGCTTCTTCTCGCTGTCGCAGCGCACCCAGCGGGTGGTGGCCACGCCCACGGGTTCGAAGATCGCATCGACGCCGTATTCGGCCTTGAGCCGGTAGGCGGCAACATCGAACTGCAGCACGCCGACCGCGCCCAGGATCAGGTCGTTGGACATCAGCGGACGGAAGAACTGGGTCGCGCCTTCCTCGCTCAGCTGCTCGAGCCCCTTCTGCAGCTGCTTGAGCTTGAGCGGGTCGCGCAGGCGTGCACGGCGGAACAGCTCCGGCGCGAAGTTCGGGATGCCGGTGAAGGTGAACTGCTCGCCCTCGGTGAAGGTGTCGCCGATCGAAATCGTCCCGTGGTTGTGGATGCCGATGACATCGCCCGGATACGCCTCGGCGGCGATCTCGCGGTCGCTGGCCATGAAGGTCAGCGCATTGGCGAGCTTCATGTCCTTGCCGGCACGCACGTGGAAGGCCTTCATGCCGGCCTCGAAGCGGCCCGAGCACACGCGCATGAACGCCACGCGGTCGCGGTGCTGCGGGTCCATGTTGGCCTGGATCTTGAAGACGAAGCCGGTGAGCTTCGGCTCGTCGGCGGCGACCTCGCGCACCGTGGTCTCGCGCGGCTGCGGCGAAGGGGCGTGCCGGACGAAGAAGTCGAGCAGCGGCTGCACGCCGAAGTTGTTCACCGCCGAGCCGAAGAACACCGGCGTCTGACGCCCGGCCAGGTACTCCTCGACGTCGAACGCGTGGCTCGCGCCCTGCACCAGCTCCAGTTCGTCGCGCAGGCCCGAGAGCATGTCGGTACCAATGCGCGCTTCCAGCTGCGGGTCGTCGATGGACGCGAAGATGGTCGAATCCTGGCGGGTGAAGTTGCGGCCCTGCTCGTACAGGTGCACCTCGCCGGTGACCAGGTGCACCACGCCCTTCAGGCGCTTGCCCATGCCGATCGGCCAGGTGACCGGCGCGCACTGGATGCCGAGCACGGTCTCGACCTCGTCCAGCAGCTCGATCGGATCCTTGCCCTCGCGGTCGAGCTTGTTGATGAAGGTCATGATCGGCGTGTCGCGCATGCGGCACACCTCCATGAGCTTGATCGTGCGCTCCTCCACGCCCTTGGCGACGTCGATCACCATCAGCGCGCTGTCCACCGCGGTCAGCACGCGGTAGGTGTCCTCGCCGAAGTCGGCGTGGCCGGGCGTATCAAGCAGGTTGACGATGCGGCCGTCATAGGGGAACTGCATCACCGAGCTGGTGACCGAGATGCCGCGCTCCTGCTCGAGCTTCATCCAGTCCGAGGTCGCATGCCGCGCCGCCTTGCGTCCCTTCACCGAGCCGGCCATCTGGATGGCGCCGCCGAACAGCAGCAGCTTCTCGGTGAGCGTGGTCTTGCCGGCGTCGGGATGCGAAATGATCGCGAACGTACGGCGGCGGCGGGCTTCGGCGGCAACGTCAGGCATGGCGATACCCGCCGCTGCTGGCGCCGGGACTCCGGGAAAACCGGGAATTATACGGGGCGTGGCTGGGGAGAAGACCTTTTGCCACGGATCACCCGGACGAGCGCGGATCTACACGGATGGAGCAAAGGCGGAATGAAATGGAATGGGCATCCGCACTCGCGATGCCCGGCGGCCAGCTGCAGGGCAGGCGGCCGCGGTCATCCGCGTAATCCGTGGCAAAAAGCTCTACCCGCCCTCTCCCCCCACCTCGCTGAAGCGCAGGATCCCGGCAGGGCCGAACATGCGGAAGGGCAGGGAGACCAGGCGCAGGCCGCGGTTGGCCTGGACGACGAAGTGCAGGTGCGGGGCGGCGCTATGGCCGGTGTTGCCGGAGGTGGCGATGCGCTGGCCGCGGCGCACGCGCTCGCCAGGCCTGACCTGCGCGCCGTCGCGGGCCAGGTGGGCGTACAGGGCCATGGTGCCGTCGTCGTGCAGGATGCGGACGAAGTTGGCCTGCCGGGTGTCATCGCCCGCGCGCAGGCCACCCGCGGCGAAGCGGGCCTCGACCTGCATCACCACGCCGTCGCGGGCCGCGAGGACCGGCGTTCCCTCGGGGGCGGCGAAGTCGACCGCGTGCCTGTTCTCCGCGTCGCGGTGGCTGAAGCCACCCCCCCAGCCCTGGCCGATGTCCAGGGCCCGGGTGCCCAGTGGCCAGCCATACTCGACGTCCACCGGGCGGGCACCGGAATGCCCGGGAACCACTTCAAGCGCGAGCGGGGCATCGGTGGACCCGATCCGGCTCAACAGGACGCGCCCGCGCGCCGGGATCGTCGCGCGTGCCGGCAGGGCGGGGGCCGCGTGCGGTGCGGTGCCATTTGCGCGCAGCATCACCTCGACCGGACCGGCGAGCAGGTTCTCCGCCCAGGCCTCCGGGCCCTCGCCCCGGTCGAGGAGTTCGAGCCGCGCCAGCGGTGCCGGTCCGTCCGTGGCCATGGCGGCAGCAGACAGGACGGCCCAGGCGCAGGCCAGCGCCACGAGGGTCCAGGCACGCCGGGTGCACGCGTCACGCCCGTGCATCGCTAGTCCACGCAGGCCCGGTCCAGGCCCAGGCCGGCCACGACATCGCGCAGGTCGAAGGCCGAGACGGCGCGGTCGTCGTGCACGGCGTAGAGGGCGCCGCCGGGGAAGCGCGGCGAGCCCGTGGCGTGCAGGGCGATACCGTCGGTGTTGGCGGTCACCCGACCCTGGAAGCTGCCCGCGGGCGCCAGGCTCTCCCGGTCGAACAGATGGAACGAGGTCAGCGGCGCCTGCTGGTCCACCGCCAGCCAGTAGCCGGTGTCGTTGCCGCAGGCCCACAGCACCACGCCCTCTGCCTCGCCGGCAAAGGTGCCCTCGGGCAGGCTGCGCCCGGTCCAGCGGCCGTCGAAGCCGTAGACATGCAGGTTGGACGGGCTGCTCCGGTCCTCCTCGGCCACCAGGAGGCGGCCATGCGCCGGGTCACCCGCGATCGACTCGACTAAGTTGAGCCGCGCCGGGCCACTGGTCTCGCCGAAGGAGCCCGCGTACGTCGCGTCGACGTGGCCCTCCCGGTCGAAGCGCAGCCGGTAGCGGCGCACCCGTTGCGCCAGCTCCTCCGCGGGCGGCAGCACGTCGTGGCGCGCGCCATACATGAAGCTGTCGGTGACCAGCGCTTCGAGTTCGCGCGGCGCGACCTGGTGCAGCCAGATGCCGTAGGGGGCACGCAGCTCGTCCGCGCCGAACGTGCCCTGCGGGGCGAAGTCGGGAAGCGACAGCAGTTGCACGCGCGGCGCATCCCGCTCGACCACGAACAGCAGGTCGCCGGAGACCGCCAGCCCGTTGGGCCGGGTGAATTCGCCCGGCCGTTTGCCCTGGCTGCCCACGGTGCGAAGCAGGTCCCCACTGTCACCGTCGAAGACCGACAGGCGATGCCCCGACTTCCCGCTTGCCATGAGCCAGGTCGCGCCGCCCGGTGCCGTCCAGGCGGCGATGGAGTCGAGTTCCTCGCCGGGGACCACGACCGAGACCCAGGCCTCGGGGACCGGGAGCGGGTCCGACGGCGGCGACAAGGCACCTGAAGGCTGCCCCGGGGGGCTGGTGGCGCAGGCGACGAGCAGGAGCGGCAGGACACTCCCGGGGAGGACTTTCAGCATGCGTGGATTATGCGGCGCGTGCCGCCGATCCGCATGGTCGCAACGACCACAGCCGCCTGTAGCGGCGGGAGCGCCTGCGTCAGCACTCGATGACGTTCACGGCCAGGCCGCCGCGCGAGGTTTCCTTGTACTTGTCCTGCATGTCGCGGCCGGTATCGCGCATGGTCTTGATGACCTCGTCCAGCGTCACCTTGTGCTTGCCGTCGCCGCGCAGCGCCATGCGCGAGGCGTTGATCGCCTTCACCGCGCCCATGGCGTTGCGCTCGATGCAGGGGATCTGCACCAGCCCGCCGATGGGGTCGCAGGTCAGGCCGAGGTTGTGCTCCATGCCGATCTCGGCCGCGTTCTCGATCTGGCTGGGCGTGCCGCCCAGTGCGGCGGTCAGGCCGGCGGCGGCCATCGAGCAGGCCACGCCCACTTCGCCCTGGCAGCCGACCTCGGCACCGGAGATCGAGGCGTTCTCCTTGTAGAGGATGCCGACGGCCGCCGCGGTCAGCAGGTAGTCGAACACGCCCTGCTCGTTCGAGCCCTGGCAGAAGCGTTCGTAATAGCGCATCACCGCGGGCAGGATGCCGGCCGCGCCGTTGGTGGGCGCGGTGACGACGCGGCCACCGGCGGCGTTCTCCTCGTTCACCGCCAGCGCGTAGAGGTTCACCCAGTCGAGCGTGGTCAGCGGGTCGCGCATCCCGGCTTCAGGACGTTCGGAGAGCTCGGCATAAAGCGCCGGTGCGCGGCGCGACACGCGCAGGCCGCCGGGCAGGGTGCCGCTGCTGGCGATGCCGCGCTGGATGCAGGCCTGCATGGCGTCGTGGATCTCGCGCAGGCCGGCGCGCACTTCGTCCTCGCTGCGCCAGGAGCGTTCGTTGGCCATCATCAGCTGGGCGATGGTGATGCCGTGCTCGGCGCACTGCGCCAGCAGCTCGCGGCCGCTGTTGAACGGGTAGGGCACGGGCGTGGTGTCGGCCACGATGCGGTCTTCGGCCGCCTCGTCCTGGTTGACCACGAAACCGCCACCCACCGAGTAGTAGTCGCGGGTGGCGATGACTTCGTCGTTCGCCCCGTAGGCGGTGAAGCGCATGCCATTGGTGTGGTGGGGCAGCTTCTGGCGCTTGTTCATCACCAGGTCGCGCTTCTCGTCGAAGGCCACCGGATGCCGGCCAAGCAGCAGCACGCGGCGCTCGCCGCGGATGCGCTCGAGTGCGGCGGGGATGATGTCCGGATCGATGCTGTTCGGGTGGTGGCCCTCCAGGCCCATCAGCACCGCCTTGTCGGTGCCATGGCCGCGGCCGGTCAGGGCGAGCGAGCCGAAGACCTCGGCGCGCACGCGCGCGACCTCCTCCAGCCGGCCGGGCTCGTCCAGCCAGTGCTCGACGAAACGCGCCGCCGCGCGCATCGGCCCCACCGTGTGCGAGGAGCTCGGCCCGATGCCGATCTTGTAGAGGTCGAACGTACTGACGGCCATGGCGTCCCGGAGGGGCAGGGTGATTGCCTATGATAGCGGCCGTCCCGCGCCCGGCCCCGGCTGCGCGTGCCCATGGAGAGTTCCATCCGCATGTCCCTGGTGCTGTTCCAGCGCGACGACTGCCACCTGTGCGATCTCGCCCTCGAGGTCCTGGCCCGGGCGCGCGCGCCGGACTTCGAGAGCGTATTCATCGACGGTGATGCGGAGCTGGAAGCGCGTTACGGCGAGCGCGTGCCGGTGCTGCGGGACGCGGCCGGCGGCGAGCTGGGCTGGCCGTTCGATGCGGCTGCCGTGGAGCGTTTCCTGGCCTGACGGTCGAGCCGCGTTCAGCGCGTCGCTTCGAGTTCGATCCGGACGTCCACCGCATCGCCGATCACCGAGCCCCAGGCCGTGCTGCCGAAGTCGGCGCGACTGAGCGTGGCCGTCGCCGAGAAGCCCACGGTAGGCCGGAAGGGCGGCAGCGGATGCCGGCGCTCGCCGTTGCGCACGGCGTCCAGCACCACCTCGCGGGTGGTGCCGCGCAGCGTGAGTTCGCCGTGGATGCGGGCGCGGCGCGGGTCGAGCGCGTCGACCCGGGTCGAGCGGAAATGCGCGGTGGGGTGGCGTCCGGTATCGAGCAGGCCACCGGCGGCCACGGCGCGGTTCCAGTCGTCGTCGCCGAAATCGAGGCGATCCAGCGGGATGTCCACCGCGACGTGCGCGCCCTCCCAGCTCTCCGGCACCAGGTGCAGCGTGCCCGTGCTGCCGGACACGGTGCCGATCGCACTCGAGAAACCGGCGTGGTCGATCGAGATCACGATGCGCGTATGGACCGGATCGATGGCATGGGCACGTGCATCCGGATGCGGCGCGGCTGCCTGCGGGGCGGACACCGCAGTGCTGCCGGGGCCGCGCGGCATCTGCGCGCAGGCGGCCAGGGCCACTGCGAGCGCACCCACCATGGCGGGGCGAAGGGCGGTTCGACGCCGCTGGGCTTGCATGGCAGTCACCCGGTGTGCGCCTGCGGAGCGCAGGTCACCCGATTCTAGCCACAGGCGTCCGGCGGGTGCGCGTCGGGGGCAAGCCGCGTCCTCCGTGCAGTGCGCGCCGCTTGCGCCCGCGGGACCGCGTTGCGACGATGCTGGCGGGGACTGCGATGCCTGGGCATCGCGCGCAATGGGGAAGGCGATGCGCCGTCGGGCGATCCACCGCTGGTTCGGCCTGTGCTGCCTGCTGCTGCTTGCCGGGGTGGCGGGCGCGACCGTGCCGCTGTTGCCCCAGCCCCGCCAGATCAGCGTGTTCGATGGCTTGCCCTCGAACCGGGTCAATGGCATCGCCGAGGATGGCCAGGGCTACCTGTGGATCGCCACCCGCGATGGCCTTGCGCGCTATGACGGCGTGGGCTTCCGCAACTGGCGGGTCGGCGAGGGCCTGCGCGACAACTTCGTCTGGGCCGTGCACGTGGACGCGCGCGATCGCGTCTGGGTCGGGACGTACAGCGCCGGGGTGGCGGTGCTGGACGCCGACCGTTCCGGATTCCGCTGGTACGACCGGCAGACGCGGCCGGAGATGGCCAGCAACGATATCTGGTCGATCACCAGCACGCCGGACGGCGACGTCTGGTTCGGCACCTCCGACGGCGGACTGCACCGACTGCTGCCCGACGACAGCATGCGCCGCTACCGCCACGACCCCGACGATCCGCGCAGCCTGCCGTCGGACGGGGTCTCGCACCTCGTCGTCGACGGCGATGGCACGCTCTGGGTCGGGACCAGGGGCGGCGTGGCGCGCTGGGACGGCGATGGTTTCGAGCGCCTGCCGGCCGACCGGCTGGGCTCGAGGATGCTGGACGGGATGACCGTCGATGACGCCGGACGCCTGTGGATGGGTATCCAGGGCGGCGGCGTGGTCCGCCATCCGGACGGACGCATCGAGCCCATGCCCTGGTCCGATCCCGTGCAAGGCGGGCCGGCACTGAACGTGCTGGTACAGGATTCCCGCGGCTCGCACTGGCTCGACACGCGCAGCGGGCTTGCCTGGGTGCACGACGGGCGTGTCGACGACGTGCCCCTGTACAGCGCCACCGCGCGCGGCATGACCCGGCCGACCTGGTCGAGCGCCTATGAGGACCGCGAGGGCGGGCTCTGGTTCGGAAGCTCGGATGCCGGCCTGTGGCACCTCCCGGCGAACTGGCGCAACTTCACCGTGCTGCAGCGCCGGCTGGGCGACCCGGATTCGCCCGGCAACGCCTTCGTCCATGCCACCGCGCCCTCGTCGCTGGGTTCGGGGCATGGGCTGTGGCTGGCCGGCAGCGGCGGGGTGCTCGACCATCTCGACCCGGAAAGCGGGCAACTGGACCATCGCCTGTACGAGGCCTGCGGCACGTTGTTCATCATCGGCGTGCTGGAGGCGCGGGATGGCAGCGTGTGGCTGGGCTGCCAGGACCAGCTGGTGCGCTTCGACCCGGCGGCGGGCAGCGTGCGGCGCTGGTATGCCGACGGTAGCACCGACGCCGCCCCCCCGGGACGGATCTCGCAACTGGTGCAGCAGCGCGATGGCCAGTTGTGGCTGGCCAGTCACCAGGCGGTGCAGGTGCGGGCGCCGGATGGCCGCGTGCTCGACACGATCCTGCGTGGCGATGGCCGCGGCCTCGAGCCGACGGTGTTGATCGAACACCTCCTGCCAGCACCCGATGGCGGCATCTGGGTGGCGACCAGCGCCGGATTGCTGGCCTGGGACGACGGCGCACGCCGCTTCCGGCACGTGCCGGGCGCGCCTGAGGCCGCCGTGTTCGGCGTGGCGGTGGCCGGCGACCGGGTCTGGCTGGCCGGCCAGGGGCTGCTCACGGCCCATCGCTGGGACGGGGCCGTGCTGACCCGCATCCACAGCGTGGGGCCGGCGCAGGGCCTGCCGATGGTCGCACCGGGCGGCGTGGTGGTGGACGGGACCGGCGTGGTGTGGCTGACCACCGTGCGTGGCCTGGTGCGCTATGACCCCGCGGGCCAGCGCCTGCGCGTCTATGGCGTACGCGACGGTTTGCCGAGCCACGAGTTCAGCGAGTTCCCGATCGCGATGTCCGCGCAGGGCTATATCGCCGCGGGTACGGCCGACGGGCTGCTGCTGTTCCATCCACGCCAAGTGGTGTGGAGCCAGCGCATGCCCACGCTCGCGATCGAATCGGTCGACCTGCGCCGCGGCGACGAGCGCATCGCGCTGTCGCCGCAGGCCGGACTCTCGCTGCGCCACGACGACCGCGACCTGCGGGTGGTGGCGCGCCTGCTGTCGTTCACCGACGCCCACGCGCACCGCTACCGCTTCCGCCTGGAGGGCTATGACCCCGGCTGGGTCGATACCGGGGCCACCGGCGAGCGGGTGTTCGCGCGACTGGAGCCCGGACCGTATCGGCTGCACGTCCAGGCGCGCACGGCCGATGACGAGTGGACGCCGGTGCAGGTGCTGCACCTGCACGTGCAGCCGCCGTGGTGGCAGGGGCCCTGGGCCCTGGCGCTGTTCACGCTCGCCGGGGCGCTGCTGTTGGCGTGGAGCGCGCATGGCTACCGGCAGCGGCTGAAACGCCGGCATTCCTGGCAGCTCAACGAGGAGAAGCGCGTGCTCGCCGAGCAGGCGTCGCTGGCGAAGACACGCTTCCTCGCGACCCTGGGCCACGAAGTGCGTACCCCCATGACCGGCGTGCTCGGCATGAGCGAGCTGCTGCTCGCGACACGATTGGACGCGCGCCAGCGTGGCTATGCCGACGCCATCCGCCACGCCGGCGAGCACCTGATGCGCCTGGTCAATGACGCCCTGGACCTGGCCAGGATCGAGGCCGGCAGGCTGGAACTGGTCGCACAGCCCTTCGACCTCATGGCGCTTCTGGACGAGGTCGCCGACCTGGTCGAACCGCTGGCGCGCAAGCGCGGCCTGGCCTTCCGCCGCCATGTCGACGCCCATACGCCGCGCTGGCTGCTGGGCGATGCCGGGCGCGTGCGCCAGGTGCTGTTGAACCTGCTCGGCAACGCGGTGAAGTTCACCGAAATCGGCAGCGTGTCGCTGCAGGCGGCCCCGATCGCCACCGGGGGCGTGCGCCTGGTCGTGTCCGACACCGGGCCGGGGCTCAACGAGGAGCAGCAGGCGCACCTGTTCCGGCGTTTCGAGCAGGCCGATGGCGCGCACACCGCTGCGCGCTACGGCGGCAGCGGGCTCGGGCTTGCGATCTGCCAGGAACTGGCCGTGGCCATGGGCGGCCGCGTCGAACTGGACAGCACGCCGGGCCAGGGCACCGACTTCACCGTCGACCTGCCGCTCCGGGAGGTGGCCCCCCCCGATGGGGCGGTGGCGCCAGCGGACGCCTCGGCGGCGCGTGACGCGACGCTTCCCGGCCTCGCCCTGTTGCTGGTCGAGGACGACCCGACGGTGGCCGCGGTCATCGCCGACCTGCTGCGCGCGCAGGCACATGACGTCGTGCATGTCCCCCACGGCCTGGCCGCCTTGGCGGAAGCGGCCACGGAGCACTTCGACATGGCCCTGCTCGATCTCGACCTGCCCGGCATCACCGGGCTGGCGCTGGCCAGCCAGCTGCGCGCGCAGGGCTTCGATGCGCCGCTGCTTGCGATCACCGCGCGTGCCGACGCCGAGGCCGAGGCGCTGGCGCGCGATGCCGGCTTCGACGGTTTCCTGCGCAAGCCGGTGACCGGGGCGATGCTGGCCGAAGCCATCGACAACCTGCGGAGCGGAGGCGGCGGCGAATGAATCCTGGACACGTGGTGGTGCCGGTACTCGCGGCCGTCCTCCTGCTGGCCCTGCCAGCGGTCGCGCAGGAACCCGCGCCGACGGGACGCCGGGCCGCCGATGGCCCCTTCCTGGGCGGCTTCCTCAAGGAAACGCGCATCGTCTATCCGCTCCGCATCGGCGAGTGGGACGCCGTGGGCGAGCAGCGCTACGACGCGCCGGAAGCCGGCGTGTCGGTGCGCTACCAGGCGGGCGGCGATACGTCGCGCTGGGTGGATGTGTATTTCTATCCGGTCGGCGTGGTGCCGCGCTCGCAGCTCGACCGCGCCGCACGCGGAGTGGTCGCCGACGTGGCGGCGGCGGTCGGGCCGGGCGGCTATCTCGAGGTCGACCCGGGGCCGGTGCGCGCCTTTCGCGTAGCGCGCCGCCAGGGCGATCCCGACCCCTTGCCGGCACGGTCGGCGGACATGCGCCTGGTGCGCGAGGAGGGTGCCTACAACTCGGCGATGGCGCTGGTGATCGACCGGCTCTACCACGTCAAGGCACGCCACAGCGTCGAAGAAGCGCGCATGGAGCGCGCCGGGGTCCGGGGGGCGCTGGAAGCCTTCGTGGTCGAGCTGGTGGCCCGGACCTATATCGGGAGCACCGGCAGTTGCTGGTCGCCGGTGCCGGTGGAGGCGCTACCCGCTGGCGCACCCGCGCCGGCGGATGCGCGCCTGGCCCTCGAGGGTGATGGCGAGGGCAATGGCGCCTGGCTCGCGGATGGTCGTGTCTTCGCGCACGACCCGGAGGGACCCGTGGCCAGGGCGCTGGCCCTGCTGGGCATGGGCATGGAAGGGCGCCTGTACCCGGGCTGCGTGGGTGCCGAACCGCACAACCCCGACGTACCCGAAGGCCATCGCGAACTGCGCCTGGAATACCACATGCCGGCCCCGGCGCGCGGCCAGGGTGGCTGGCTGCACGCGCCCGCCCGCGGCGGCCTGGGCTGACCCGCCAGCGCGGCAGCCGGTCAGCGCCGGCTGTACGCGTGCACCTCGTCGACAAGTACGCGGACGTGCTCCGGGTCCATCCCCGGCGACATGCCATGGCCGAGGTTGAACACATGGCCCTCGCGCGAGCCGCCATTGCCGTCGCGGTAGCTGTCGAGCGCGCGGCGGACCTCGCGGCGGATCGCCTCCGGTGAGCCGTACAGCGTGGTCGGGTCGAGGTTGCCCTGCAGCGCCACCTTGCCGCCCGTGCGGCGTGCGGCGTCGCCCAGGTCGATCAGCCAGTCGACGCCGACGCCCTCGGCGCCCGAATCGGCCAGTTCGCCGAGGTAGGCGGCATTGCCCTTGCCGAAGACGATCAGCGGGGTGCGGTCGCTCCCCTCGCCACGCTCCAGCTCGCGCGCGATGCGCTCGAGGTAGGGCAGGGAGAACTCGCGGTACATCGTCGGCGACAGCACGCCACCCCAGGTGTCGAACACCTGCAGCGCCTGCGCGCCGGCCGCGCGCTGTGCGGCGAGATAGGCGATGACCGCGTCGGTATTGACCGAAAGCAGCGCGTGCAGCGCCTTCGGGTCGGTATGCGCCATCGCCTTGATGCGCGCGAAGTCCCTGCTGCCGCCTCCCTCCACCATGTAGCAGGCCAGCGTCCACGGGCTGCCGGAGAAGCCGATCAGCGGCACCCGGCCGTCGAGCTCGCGGCGGATCACCCGCACCGCGTCCATCACGTAGCCGAGGTCGGCCTCCATGTCCGGCACACCCAGCTTGGCGATGGCGGCGGTGTCGCGCACCGGGTGCTCGAACTTCGGGCCCTCGCCGTCGACGAAGTACAGGCCCAGGCCCATCGCGTCGGGGATGGTGAGGATGTCGGAGAACAGGATCGCGGCGTCGAGCTCGAAGCGCTCCAGCGGCTGCAGGGTGACCTCGCAGGCCAGCTCCGGGTTCTTGGCCATGGCCATGAAGCTGCCGGCCCTGGCACGGGTGGCGCGGTACTCGGGCAGGTAGCGCCCGGCCTGGCGCATGAGCCACACGGGCGTGCAGTCCACGGGTTCGCGGCGCAGCGCGCGCAGAAAGCGGTCGTTCTTCAGTGTCGGGGTCACGTCGGGCTCCTGTGTCGCGGCGCGCGGGCGCTCACGGCCTGGGCGTGTTCGCACCCTGCGCGAACATCACCTGGAAGCCGCGCTTGAGCTGCTGGTCGCGCGCCTGTTCCAGCGCGCTCACCGCGCTGGCCTGGTCGAGGAACTGCTCGCGGCGCACCGTGCTGCGGCCGCCGATCTGCCCGGTCTCGCGCACCAGCGTCCAGCCGCCCAGGAGGTCGGGCTGGAGCATGAGCTGCACGAAACGCGGGGCCTCGGGGCCACCGGGTCGCTGTTGGAGGAGCAGGCGCATCCGTGGATTGTAGCCGGGGCGCGGCCTGCGCGAGGGTGGAGGTCCGCGGGCCTCAGGCGGCCGCGAGCACTTCGAGCACCGCGTGTTCAGGTACGTCGGCGACCACGCGCGCGCGGCCGACGCCTTCCCAGAGGACGAAGCGCAGGCCGCTGGCCTGGGCCTTCTTGTCCAGGCGCATGCGTGCCAGCAGCCGCTCCGGCGCCAGCCCGCCTGGCAGCGCCACCGGCAGCCCGAAGCGTTGCAATACCGTGCGCAGCCGCTCGGCTTCGGTCGCGGGCGCGTGCCCCAGGTGGGCGGACAGGCGTGCGGCCAGGACCATGCCCACCGCCACCGCCTCGCCATGGTTGAGGCCATCGAAGGCCTGTTCGGCCTCGATCGCATGGCCGAAGGTGTGGCCGAAGTTCAGCAGCGCCCGTTCGCCGTGTTCGAAGGGGTCGCGGGCAACGATGGCCGCCTTGTGGGCACAGCTGCGCGCGATCGCCGCAGCCAGGGCCTCGTCCTCGCGCTCGAGCAGGCGGCCGGCGTGTCCGGCCAGCCAGTCGAGGAAGCCGGCGTCGGCGATCGCTCCGTACTTCACCACTTCGGCAAGTCCCGCGCGCAGTTCGCGGTCGGGCAGCGTGCGCAGCACCGTGGTGTCGGCCAGCACGGCGCGCGGCGGGTGGAAGGCACCGACCAGGTTCTTGCCCGCCGGCAGGTCGACCGCGGTCTTGCCGCCCACGCTGGAGTCGACCATGGCCAGCAGGCTGGTGGGCAGCTGCACGCAGTCGATGCCACGCATCCAGCAGGCCGCGGCAAAGCCGGCCAGGTCCCCGACCACGCCGCCGCCCAGCGCGTAGACGCAGGCATCGCGGGTGGCGCCGAGCGCGGCCAGGGCGTCGATGGCGCCGGCAAAGCCCGCGAGGGTCTTGCTGGACTCGCCTGCCGGCAGCACGAAGGTCCCGATGCGGACATCGGGACGCGCGGCCGCGAGCGCATCGCGGACCGTGTCCGCATGCAACGGTGCGACATGGCTGTCGCTGACCAGCAGGGCCTGCCGGCCACGCAATGGCGCGGCCAGCGCCTGGCCGTCGCGCAGCAGGCCGGGTCCGATGCGGATGGCATACGGTGCGGCACCGCCGACGTCGATGTGCTGGCAGGTCGTCATGCCGCGGGCTCCGCGCGCCTGGGCTGCATCCCGGCGGGGCGCTGCCAGCGGGCCTCCAGCATCGCGGCCAGTTCGCGCGCGGCCTCGATGGCGGAGAGGTGCCGGGTGTCGAAGGCGAAGTCGGCGACGGCGGCGTACAACGGCTCGCGTTCGCCCGCGAGGCGGCGCAGGGTGGCTTCGCGATCGCCCCGGGCCAGGAGCGGACGGCTGCGGTCGCGGGCCAGGCGCGCGAGCTGCGTGGGCACGTCGGCGCGCAGGTGCACGACGTGGCCCTGCGCTGCCAGCATCTCGCGATTGGCGGGGTCGAGCACGATGCCACCGCCCGTGGCCATCACCGAGGCCGGGCCCGCCAGCAGCCCGGACAGCACGTCGCGCTCGCGGGCACGGAAGCCGGCTTCGCCCTCGCATTCGAAGATCATCGGGACGGCGGCGCCGGTGCGCGATTCGATCTCGTGGTCGGTGTCGACGAAGGGCAGGTCGAAGTGACGCGCCAGGCAGCGCCCGATCGAGGTCTTGCCGGCGCCCATGGGGCCGACGAGCACGAGGTGGCGGGCAGGATTCATGACGGCACGCGCGTTCTGCTTCAGGACGCAGGGATGCTAGCAGCCGGCGTGTCCATGCACCGGCTGGCGCAGCGGATCCAGCGCGACCACCCGGTCGGCGATGCCGGGCAGCGTGCGCAGCGCCTGGCGACTGATGCGTTCGTAGTGCTGGATGAAGCGCTCTATCGCGGCACGATCCATCGCAGGCGCCCCGGGGCGCGTGGCGGCCAGCGCCTGCTCGGCCTCCCAGCGCCATCCCGCCACCACGTCGAACGACGGCGCCTGCAGCACCAGCATCCGGTCGATGCAGGCCCACAGCGCGGGGTAGTCGCGGCCCAGCGCCACGTTGCACCAGCGCCGCCAGCGCCCATCGGCGTCCTCGTCGCGTTCGAGGGCATTGATCGGCGGGCCAGCGCGGCCCCGTCTTCGGGCGGCGTGCCAAGGAACCAGCCTTCGAAGAACACCAGGTCGACGCGGCCGACGCGCGGCCACGTGGTCGCGGCGCGGCGATCGTCGGCAAGCTTGTCGAAGCGCGGCAGGGCCGTGGCACGCCCGGCCCGCAGCGCCTCCAGCGTCCGGATGGCCAGCGGCACCTCGTGCGTGCCCGGCGGGCCGCGCGTGGCCAGCAGCGGATGCACCTCGTGCGCCAGCCGCGTGCGTGCCGCGCGCGGGAGGTAGACATCGTCGATCGACAGCTGTGCGCAGCGCAGGCCGCGGCGCGACGCCTCCGCGGCCAGCTGCGCGGCGAGCGTGGACTTGCCGCTGCCCTGCAGTCCACTGATGCCGTGGATGCGCGCACACGAGGCCAGCGCGTCGTCGAGGACCGCCGATACGAAGCCGGGCGCGAAGCCGGGCGTGTGCAAGCGCGCCGCCATCCGGGCACGATAGCGCAGGCAGGCGCACCCGCCGTGCGCCCCGGACACCGCGGAGCATTCCAGCCGATGCACGACCTGTACGACGAAGCCCTGCAGACCTTCGACACCCTGTTCGACGAGGCCCTGGCCGCGGGCGAGCCGGACCGCACCGCGATGCAGCTCGCGACCGCCACGCCCGACGGGAAACCCTCGCTGCGCACGGTGCTGCTGAAGGCGCACGACGCGCGCGGCTTCGTCTTCTATACCCACCTCGACGGCCGCAAGGGACGCGAGCTGAAGGCCAATCCCCGGGCGGCGCTGCTGTTCCACTGGCCCCGGGTGCGCCTGGGCGTGCAGGTACGGATCGAGGGCGGCGTGGCCATCGTCGACGATGACGAGGCCGATGCCTATTTCGCCAGCCGGCCCCGTGGCAGCCAGCTGGGCGCCTGGGCGTCGCGGCAGTCGGAGGTGATGGAGACGCGCGAGGAATTCGAGCAGCGCCTGGTCGAGGTCGAGCGCGAATTCGAGGGCCGGGAGGTGCCGCGTCCGCCGCGCTGGACCGGCCTGCGCGTCGATCCCGAACGCATCGAGTTCTGGTATGCCGGCGAGTACCGCTGGCACGAGCGCTGGGCCTACGACCGCGACCTTGCTGGCGACTGCACGAAGCGGATGCTGTATCCGTGACTGCCACGGTGCCCCGAGGCCCACGGCGCATCGTCTGCCTGACCGAGGAACCCACCGAGACCCTCTATGCGCTGGGCGAGGACCACCGCATCGTCGGCATCAGCGGCTTCACCGTGCGGCCGCCGCGCGCGCGGCGCGAAAAGCCGAAGGTCAGCGCGTTCACCAGCGCGAAGATCGAGGAGATCATGGCGCTCGCGCCGGATCTTGCGATCGGCTTTTCGGACATCCAGGCCGATATCGCCGCCGAACTCGTGCGCCGCGGCGTCGAGGTCTGGATCAGCAACCATCGCAGCGTCGAAGGCATCGTCGAGTACGTGCGCAGGCTGGGAGCACTGGTGGGCGCGTCGGCGCGCGCGGACGCCTATGCCGACGGCCTGCAGCGCGGCCTGGACGCCGTGGCCGCGCGCGCCGCGGCCCTGCCGCGCAGGCCGCGCGTGTACTTCGAGGAGTGGGACGCCCCGCCGATCACCGGCATCCGCTGGGTCTCGGAGCTGGTGGGTATCGCCGGCGGCGACGATGTCTTCCCGGAGCGTGCGGCCGAGCCGCTGGCGAAGCAGCGCATCCTCGCCGATGCCGGCGAGGTGGTGCGCCGCGCGCCGGACATCATCATCGGCTCGTGGTGCGGCAAGAAGTTCCGCCCCGACCGCGTGGCGGCGCGCCCCGGCTGGGATGCGATCCCGGCCGTGCGCGATGGCGAACTGCACGAGGTGAAGTCGCCGCTGATCCTGCAGCCCGGCCCGGCGGCGCTCACCGACGGCGTCGAGGCCCTGGCTGCGATCGTGCACGGCTGGTCCGCTCGGCAGGCTCGGCCGCCCAGCGGCTGATCGTGGCGGTCGCGCGCGGGGGCTGACGGCCACGCGCGCGCTTTGCGATGATCCGCCGCCCACTTCCGCGAGACCCCATCGATGAACCAGGCTGCGCTCCACGATATCGCCCGGCTGCTGCTGCGCATCGCGCTGGGCATCCTGGTCCTGCTGCATGGCGTGGCGAAGATGCGCGGCGGGATGGCGGGCATCGAGCGCATGGTCGAGGGCGCCGGCCTGCCCGGCGTGCTGGCCTATGGCGTGCTGGTGGGCGAAGTGCTGGCGCCGCTGATGGTGCTGCTGGGCTTCCACGCCCGCCTGGGCGGTGCGCTGGTCGCGGTGAACATGCTGTTCGCGATCGCGCTCGCGCATCTGGGCCAGCTCGATCGGCTCAACGCCACCGGCGGCTGGGCGCTCGAACTGCAGGGCATGTTCCTGGTGACGGCGGTGGCGATCGCCCTGCTCGGGCCCGGGCGTTACGGCATCAACCAGAACTGAAGCGACGTCAGTCGTTGGCCGCGGACAGTTCGCGGCCGCGCGACGTCGCCGCGCCGATTGCTTCGGCGACGAGCTGGCGCAGGCCACCCGCTTCGAACGCCTCGATCGCGGCCTGGGTGGTGCCGCCGGGCGAGGTCACGCGGCGCCGGAGCTCGGCCGGTGGCTCGCCGGATCCGTCCAGCATGCGCGCGGCACCGAGGAGGGTCTGCACGACCAGGGTGCGCGCGGCGTCGGCCGGCAGGCCCTGCGCGCGTGCGGCGTCCTCCATGGCCTCGGCCAGCAGGAAGGCATAGGCAGGGCCGCTTCCCGAAACGGCGGTGACCGCATCCATCAGGCCCTCGTCGGCGATCCACACCGTCGCGCCCGCGGCCGAAAGCAGCGACTCCGCGCGCTCGCGTCCGGCGGCATCCACGTTCGCGCTGGCATACAGGCCGGTGACACCGGCACCGAGCAGTGCCGGTGTATTGGGCATGGCGCGGACCACCCTGGCATCGCCGCCAAGCCAGGCCGAGAGCTGGGGCGTGGTGATGCCGGCGGCGATCGAAATGGCCAGCGGCCGCGCGTGGCGGGCGCGGTCGGCCAGGCCTTCGCACACCGTGCGCATCACCTGTGGCTTGACCGCGAACACCCAGGTGCCGGCACCCTCGATCACCTCCG
The DNA here is from genome assembly GCA_036515815.1 of Luteimonas sp. Lineage (GTDB taxonomy): Bacteria > Pseudomonadota > Gammaproteobacteria > Xanthomonadales > Xanthomonadaceae > Luteimonas. Next base: position 6,835 of record DATBUS010000070.1, on the reverse strand, counting down.
ACGCGTCCGCGTGCACCCGGACGCCGAAGTCGCGGGCAAGGGCCTCGCGCACCGCATCGACCGGCTCGGCCACGCGGATGGACGCGGGGTCCGCGCCACGCGCCACCATGCCGCCCACCAGGCTGCGGGCCATGTTGCCGCCGCCGATGAAGGCGATGGTGTCGGCGCTCGGGACGGGACGGGTCATGGCGGAACCTCGGCGGGCGGGCGGGCGGGCCCACATTGTGGCCCGGGACCTGCACCCCCGCGAGTCCGCTCAGGCCGCGGGACGCTCGCCGAACAGCGCGGTGCCGATGCGCACCATGGTCGCGCCTTCGGCGATGGCCAGCGCGTAATCCCCGCTCATCCCCATCGACAGCGTGTCGACCCGTGGATGCGTCGCACGCAGCGCGTCGAACAGCGCACGCATGGCGGCAAAGGACGCGCGCCGCCGCTCGGGGGCCGGGTGCGGTTCGGGAATCGCCATCAGTCCGCGCAGCGCAAGCCGTGGCTGCCCCGCGATCGCCGCCGCCAGCGCCGGCACGTCGTCGGGCCGGCAGCCATGCTTGCCAGCTTCGGCATCGACGTTGACCTGGATGAGCACGTTGAGCGGCGGCTGCCCCTCGTCGCGCGCCGCGGCGAGGGCCCCCACCAGCTTCGGCCGGTCGACCGACTGCACCCAGTCGAACAGTGCCGCGGCCTGGGCGGCCTTGTTGGACTGCAGGTGGCCGATCAGGTGCCATTCGATGCCACTGTCCGGCAGCGCGGCGACCTTGGTCGCGGCCTCCTGCACGTAGTTCTCGCCAAAGGCGAGGGTGGCGCTTGGGCGCAGGCCGGCCCATTCGGCGGCCAGCGCCGCGATCTCCGCGGCATTGCGCGTCTTGCCCACGGCGACCAGGCGCGGTGCCGGCCGCGCGCGTCCGGCGGCGGTGTTTTCCATCGATTCGAGGACGCTCGCGAGGGCTCCCGACGGCATCTGCAGGCTCTCCGGCCGCGCTGGTTATGTGACGCGGATACAGGGCTATACTGCCCGCGGGGAGTACTCTGGCGCCAGCCGCGACCCGGTCCGGCGCCCCGTCACCAACACCTGCATTGCCGCTGGGGAGCCTGCATGGACATCGCCGAACTTCTGGCGTTTTCGGTCAAGAACAAGGCCTCGGACCTGCACCTTTCCGCAGGCCTGCCGCCGATGATCCGCGTCGACGGCGACGTCCGACGGATCAACATCCCGGCGCTCGACCACAAGCAGGTCCACGCGCTGGTCTACGACATCATGTCGGACAAGCAGCGCCGTGATTACGAGGAGTTCCTCGAGGTCGACTTCTCGTTCGAGATCGCCGGCCTGGCCCGCTTCCGCGTCAATGCCTTCAACCAGAACCGCGGTGCGGGCGCGGTGTTCCGCACCATTCCGTCCGAGGTCCTCACCCTCGAGGACCTGGGCACGCCGCGGATCTTCAAGGAGCTGATCGACCAGCCTCAGGGCCTGATCCTGGTCACCGGCCCCACGGGTTCGGGCAAGTCGACGACGCTTGCGGCGATGGTCGACCACATCAACAAGACCGAATACGGGCACATCCTCACCATCGAGGACCCGATCGAGTTCGTGCACACCGCGCAGAAGTGCCTGATCAACTAGCGCGAGGTGCACCGCGACACCCACGGTTTCAACGAAGCGCTGCGCTCGGCGCTGCGCGAGGACCCGGACTACATCCTGGTCGGCGAGCTGCGCGACCTCGAGACGATCCGCCTTGCGCTCACCGCCGCGGAAACCGGCCACCTGGTGTTCGGCACGCTGCACACCTCGTCGGCCGCCAAGACCATCGACCGCATCATCGACGTGTTCCCCGCGGGCGAGAAGCCGATGGTGCGCTCGATGCTGTCGGAATCGCTGCGCGCGGTGATCTCGCAGGCGCTGCTGAAGAAGGTCGGTGGTGGCCGCACCGCGGCCTGGGAAATCATGGTCGGCACGCCGGCCATCCGTAACCTGATCCGCGAGGACAAGGTCGCGCAGATGTACTCGTCGATCCAGACGGGCCAGAACTACGGAATGATGACGCTCGATCAGCACCTGCAGGACCTGGTCAAGCGCGGCCTCATCCTCAAGGCACAGGCCCGCGAGTACGCCAAGGACAAGCGCCTGTTCGAATGACGCGGTGGCCGCGGCGAGGCCGCGGCCGCACTCGATCGAACTTCCGCACGGCTTCAGACGCTCCCGAGGAGCACACGATGAGTACGCCCAACCCTGCAATGCCCGCCGCCCCCGGCGCGATCGATTTCTCGTCCTACCTCAAGCTGATGGCGCAGCACCGCGCCTCGGACCTCTTCATCACCGCCGGCATGCCGCCGGCGATCAAGGTCAACGGTAAGATCTCGCCGATCACCCAGCAGCCGCTCACGCCGCAGCAGTCGCGCGACCTGGTGCTGTCGGTGATGAGCCCCGCGCAGCGCGAGGAGTTCGAGAAGACTCACGAGTGCAATTTCGCGATCGGCGTGGCCAACGTCGGCCGCTTCCGCGTGAGCTGCTTCTTCCAGCGCAACCAGGTCGGCATGGTGCTGCGCCGGATCGAGAGCAAGATCCCGACGGTCGAGGAGCTGCAGCTGCCGCCGATCATCAAGACGCTCGCGATGACCAAGCGCGGCATCATCATGTTCGTGGGCGCGACCGGCACGGGTAAGTCGACCTCGCTCGCGGCGATGATCGGCTACCGCAACAAGAACTCGACCGGCCACATCATCACGATCGAGGATCCGATCGAGTTCGTGCACAAGCACGAGGGCTGCATCATCACGCAGCGCGAGGTCGGCATCGACACCGACAGCTGGGAAGCCGCGCTCAAGAACACGCTGCGCCAGGCGCCCGACGTGATCATGATCGGCGAGGTGCGCACCCGCGAGGGCATGGACCACGCGATCGCGTTCGCGGAGACCGGCCACCTGGTGCTCTGCACGCTGCATGCGAACAACGCCAACCAGGCGATGGACCGCATCATCAACTTCTTCCCCGAAGACCGCCGCAACCAGCTGCTGATGGATCTCTCGCTCAACCTCAAGGGCGTGGTCGCGCAGCAGCTGATCCCGACCCCGGACGGCAAGGGCCGGCGCGTGGCGATGGAGATCCTGCTCGGCACGCCGCTGGTGCAGGACTACATCCGCGACGGCGAGATCCACAAGCTCAAGGAGGTCATGAAGGACTCGACCAACCTGGGCATGAAGACGTTCGACCAGGCCCTGTTCGAGCTGTACCAGGCCGGCGAGATCTCCTACGAGGACGCGCTGCGCTATGCCGACTCGCAGAACGAGGTGCGCCTGCGCATCAAGCTCGCGCAGGGCGGCGACGCGCGCACGCTCGCGGCGGGGCTGGGCGACGTGGGCGTGGCCGACATCCGCTGAGTTCGGCGGACCGTTGCGACGAAGGCGCCCGCGGGCGCCTTCGTCGTTTCCGGCACCATGGCGGGGCTTCCATCGCGCCCGGGAACGCGGGCTAGAATGCGGCCATGCCCCTGTCCGACAGCCCGACGCCCCTCGCGAGCCAGCTGCTCATCGCGCTGCCGTCGCTCGCCGAGTCCGGCTTCTCGAAGAGCGTCGCGCTGATCTGCCAGCACGACCAGGATGGCGCGCTCGGCATCGTGGTCAACCGCCCCTCCGAATACACAGTGGGCGAGGTACTCGAACAGATGGGCTTCGAGGGCGGCAGCGAATCGCTGCGCTCGCAGATCGTGCTCAACGGCGGGCCGGTGCATCGCGAGCGCGGCTTCGTGATCCACGACGGCGGCACGCGCTGGGATTCCACGCTGCCGATCGGCGACGACCTCTGGCTGACCACCTCGCGCGAAATCCTCGAAGCGATGGCCAACGGTGAGGGCCCGGAGCACGCGGTCGTCGCGCTCGGCTGCGCCGGCTGGGGCGCGGGTCAGCTCGAGCAGGAACTCAGCGTCGACCACAGCTGGCTGACCGCGCCCGCGGATCCCTCGCTGCTGTTCGACACGCCGCTGGAAGAGCGTTGGCGCGCCGCGGCGGGGCGCATCGGCGTGGACTTCGCGCGCCTGGCCGACTACACGGGGCACGCCTGAGCATGGCGGCGGCGACGACGGTCCTCGGTTTCGACGTCGGCGCCCGCAGGATCGGCGTCGCCGTCGGCAGCGCGTTCGGCACCGGCGCGCGTCCCGTCGCTGTCGTCGACGTGCACGCCAACGGGCCGGACTGGCCGGCGATCGAGAAACTCGTGCGCGAATGGCGACCCGATGGCTTCGTCGTCGGCGACCCGATGACGCTCGATGGCGGCGACCAGCCCGCGCGCAAGCGCGCGATGGCCTTCGCACGCGAACTCGGACGGCGCTTCAGCAAACCGGTGATGCTGGTCGACGAGCGCTCGTCCTCGGTGGAAGCCGCGCAGCGCTTCGCGGTGGAGCGTGCGCAAGGCGGCAAGCGCCGGCGCGACGCGCAGATCCTCGACGCGGTGGCCGCCGCGATCATCGTCGAACGCTGGCTGGCGGCACCGGCCGATGCGGTCGATCTCGACGCCCAACTTTCCGGATAGACCCATGCGACACCTGCTCACGCTCGACGGCCTGCCCCGCGCCACCGTCGTCGGGTTGCTCGACCGCGCGCAGCATTTCGCCGATATGCAGGGCGACGCACGAGCGCTCGCCGGCACAGCCGTCTGCACGCTGTTCTTCGAGCCGTCCACGCGTACGCGCATGAGCTTCCAGCTCGCGGCGCAGCGTCTCGGCGCGCAGGTGCTGAACTTCGACGTGTCCACCTCGTCGGCCCGCAAGGGCGAGACCGCGCTCGACACGATGCGCAACCTGGAGGCGATGGGCGTGCGCGGTTTCGTCGTGCGTCATCACGACGACGGCGCGGTGGCCGCGCTCGCGGACGCGGCAGGCGAGGGCACCGCGTTGCTCAACGCCGGGGACGGCCGCAGCAACCATCCCACCCAGGGCCTGCTCGACATGCTGACGCTGCGGCAGGCCAAGGGCGACGATTTCGGCCGCCTGAAGATCGCGATCGTTGGCGACGTGAAGCACTCGCGCGTCGCGCGCTCCGACCTGCATGCGCTGCGCGCACTCGGCGCCGGCGACATCCGCGTCTGCGGCCCGGCCGCGCTGCTGCCCGATGCGGCGACGCTCGCCGGCTGCCGCGTCACCCACGATCTCGACGAGGCGATCGACGGCGTCGATGCGGTGATCACGTTGCGGCTGCAGCGCGAGCGCATGGAGGACGGGCTCGTCGAGTCGCTGGACGGCTATCACCGCGATTACGGCATCACCGCCGAACGCCTGCGCGCCGCGGCCGCCGACGCGGTGGTCATGCATCCGGGTCCGATCAACCGCGGCGTGGAAATCACCGACGAGGTCGCCGACGGCTCGCGCTCGCTGATCCTGCGCCAGGTCGCCAACGGCGTCGCGGTGCGGATGGCGGTGCTGGAGCGCCTTCTCGCCTGAGGCTCAGGCGGGGACGGCGTCTTCGTCCGCGTCCATCGCGTCCAGCGACCGCAGCAGCGCCTGCTGCGACGCCGCGATGCCCGCCAGCGCAACCCCCGGTTCCAGCGCACCCGCGCGCCGCAGGACGTGCAGCATCGACAGTGCGTCGGCCGTGGACAGCATTGCGGCGAGCGGCGACGGCGACGCGTCGCCCGGCATCGCCTGCAGCGCCTGCTGCAGGGCCGCATCCAGCCGCCAGTGCGCCGCGGTGCGGGCCGACAGGTCGGCCGCGAGACGGAAGAAGCGCGGCGCGAAGGACGGATCGGCTGCGGCCTGCGCGAGCAGCGCGTGCGGCATCATCCGCAGCAGGGCGGCGGTGCCGGTCGACGCGATGATCGACGCGAGCTGCGCCTGGCCCGGGTCGTCGACGCGCGTGGCGAGGGCACCGCAGATCCAGGTGCGCGCCTCGCCCTGCGCGACCAGGCACTGTCCGGCGCGCGCGCCCTGCTGCGACGGGTCGGCCTGCAGGATCGGCCGCATCACGCTGGTCAGCACCACGTAGCGCAGGCCCTCGTTGCCGACCACGCCGATGGCCTGCGGCAGCGCCGATACCTGCGTGCCGCGGCGGTAGTGCACGCTGTTGGCCGAGCGCACGACCGCGCCGGCGAGCGTCGGATCGCGTGCGACCATCGCGGCGAGCGCGTTCGCGTCCACGTCGTCGCGGCGCAGCGCGGCGAGCAGTTGCGGCACCAGCGCGGGCAGGCGCGGCAGGCGCGCGGGATCGAGCCGCGAGGCGACCGCGTCGAGGCGATCGAGGATGTCGTCGGCCAGGTCGTCGGCCGCGGGCTCGGCGGCAGGCGTGTCGAGCAGGTGGCGCAGGAACCGCGCGCCGAGCTCGTCGCGGGCGATGACGACCGCGTCCACATCGGCGGATGGATCGACGGCGACCTGGTCGACATCCCTGGCGTCGGCGCGCGGCGCGGGCCGTCCCTGCAGCCGCTGCAGAAAGCGCTTCAACATGCGAATCCCCTGGTCGCCCGGTCCATCGATGCAATCCGTTCCCGCATGGTAGCGGCCCCGGCGACTTTTACTTGAGCAGGAACAGCGTCGCGAGCCCGAGGAAGGTGAAGAAGCCCATGACGTCGGTGACCGTCGTGAGGAAGATGCTGCTGGCGAGCGCGGGATCGAAGCCCAGGCGGCGCAGCGTGATCGGTACGAGCACGCCCGCGCTGGCGGCGAACAGCAGGTTGAGCGTGAGCGCGACCGCGATGACCGCCGCGAGGCCCGGCATCTTGAACCAGAGCAGCACCACGATGGCGAGGATCGCGCCCAGCGCGAGCCCGTTGAGCAGCGCGACGCGGATCTCCTTCCACAGCAGTACGCGCAGATTGGACGCGCTGACCTGGCCGAGCGCGAGGCCGCGGACCATCAGC
>DATBUS010000069.1:0-13246 GCA_036515815.1 Luteimonas sp. | reverse complement strand
GGCGATGAAGCCGGCGCCGGACAACATCCAGCAGCTGTACCTGGATTCGCTGAAGGCACTGGGCATCGATCCGCTGGTGCACGACCTGCGCTTCGTCGAGGACAACTGGGAATCGCCGACGCTGGGCGCGTGGGGCCTGGGCTGGGAAGTCTGGCTCAACGGTATGGAAGTGACCCAGTTCACCTACTTCCAGCAGGCCGGTGGCCTGGAGTGCCGCCCGGTGCTGGGCGAGATCACCTACGGTCTCGAGCGCCTGTGCATGTACCTGCAGAACTGCGACAACGTCTACGACCTGGTCTGGACCTACGGCCCGGACGGCCAGCCGGTGACCTACGGCGACGTCTACCACCAGAACGAGGTGGAGCAGAGCACCTACAACTTCGAGCATGCCGACGTGGCCGAACTGTTCCACCGCTTCGATGCCTGCGAGACCGAAGCGCTGAAACTGGTCGAACTCGGCCTGCCGCTGCCGGCCTACGAGCAGGTCATGAAGGCCAGCCACAGTTTCAACATGCTCGATGCGCGCCGCGCGATCTCGGTCACCGAGCGCCAGCGCTACATCCTGCGCGTGCGCCGACTGTCGCAGGGCGTGGCCGAAGCCTATTTCGCCCAGCGCGAAAAGCTCGGCTTCCCGGGGCTGAAGCCGGCCTCCCGGGCCGCCTGACAAGGACGACACATGCTCGACATCCTCGCGCCCGCGTTCGTCCTCGCCTGGTCCGCGCCCGTCGCCTTCGGTTTCTTCGCCGCGTACTGGGCGCAGCAGACCGGACGCAATCCATGGCTGTGGCTGCTGTTCGGCACGCTGCTGATGCCGGTGGCCGGCATCGTCCTGCTGATGCTCAACAGCGACCGTGCGCCCACCCCCGCAGGCCATGACGCCAGCAATCTGCTGGCCGTCAGGAAGGATCTTCCGTGAACGATACCGCCCCGCTGCTGATCGAACTGGGTACCGACGAGCTTCCCGTCAACGCACTGCCCGGCCTTGCACGCGCCTTCCTCGACGGCGTGCGTGACGCCCTGTCGCGGCGTGGCGTCGCGTTCGCCGGGGGCGCGCGCCCGCTGTACACGCCGCGCCGGCTCTCGGTGCTGCTCGATGGCGTGGCCACCACCCAGCCCGAACAGGCGTCCGAGGTGCTGGGGCCGTACGCGAACATCGCGCTCGATGCCGACGGCCAGCCGACGCGGGCCCTGCAGGGGTTCGCGCAGAAGGCCGGCGTCGAATGGACCGCGCTCGAGCGCACCACCGACCAGAAGGGCGAGCGTTTCGTGCACCGCTCGGTCACGCCCGGCGCGGCGACGCGCGACCTGCTGCAAGCGGTCCTGGACGAGGCCCTCGCGGCCATGCCGATCCCCAAGCCGATGCGCTGGGGCGCCCATGCGCACGCGTTCGCACGCCCCGTGCACTGGCTGGTGGTGCTGCTGGGCGACGAGGTGGTCCCGGCGTCGGCCTTCGGCATCGCGTCGGACCGCGTGAGTCGCGGACACCGCTTCATGCACGACGCGCCAGTGCCCGTCGCACGCCCCGGCGACTATGTCGAGGCGCTGCGCGCGGCCAGGGTGCTGGTCGATCCCGACGAACGCCGTGACGCGATCGTCGAGGGCGTGCAGGCCGCCGCGCGCGCCAGCGGCGGCATCGCGCGCATCGATGCCGGCAACCTGGCCCAGGTGGCCTGCCTGGTGGAATGGCCGCATGCGGTGGCCTGCTCCTTCGAACCCGGCTTCCTCGCGGTCCCGCAGGAGGCCCTGGTGGCGACGATGGAGGCCAACCAGAAGTTCTTCCCGGTGCTCGATGGCGAAGGCCGGCTGACCGAGCACTTCATCGGCGTGGCCAATATCGTGTCGCGCGACGAGGCCGAGGTCCGCAAGGGCTATGAGCGCGTGATCCGCCCGCGCTTCGCCGACGCCGGATTCTTCTTCGAAGAGGACCTCAAGCAGGGACTCTCGGCGATGAACGAGGGCCTGGTCTCGGTGACCTACCAGGCGAAGCTCGGCAGCGTGGCCGACAAGGCCATGCGCGTGGCGACCCTGGTCGGCACGCTCGCGGCGGAGGCTGGCGTCGATGCGGGGCTGGCCTGCCAGGCCGCGCTGCTGTCCAAGGCCGACCTGCAGTCGCGCATGGTCAACGAATTTCCCGAGCTCCAGGGCATCGCCGGGCGCTACTACGCGCTGCGCGACCCGGCGCTGGACGGACTGGCCCCGGACGACCGCCAGGCGCTGGCGACCGCCATCGACGAGGCCTGGCAGCCGCGCGGCGCGGGCGACGCGATCGCCGCCTCGCCCACCGGCCGCCTGCTGGCGCTGGCCGAGCGCATCGATACGCTGGCCGGCGGCTTCGCGGCCGGGCTCAGGCCCACCGGCAACAAGGATCCGTTCGCGCTGCGTCGTGCCGCGCTCGGCCTGGCGCGCACGGTCATCGAAGGCGGGATCGGGTTCGACCTGCCCGCCACGCTCCAGGCGGCGATCATCGCGCTGCCCGAGCCGGCGCGGCCTGCGGACGACGCGGTCGGCACGCTTGCCGGCGAGCTGTACGACTTCATCCTCGAGCGCCTGCGCGGCTATTACGCCGAGCGCGGCGTGCCGGTGCAGCAGTTCAACGCCGTGGCCGCGCTGCGCCCGGCCTCCCTGCGCGATTTCGACCGCCGCATCGAGGCGATCGCGAGCTTTGCCCGTCTGCCGGAAGCCGACGCACTGGCCGCGGCCGACAAGCGCATCCGCAACATCCTGCGCAAGGCCGAGGGCGTGGTGGGTGACGAGGTGGATGCGTCGCTGCTGGTCGAGCCGGCCGAACAGGCACTCGCATCGGCCGTCGATGCGGCCTGGGCCGAGGCCCGCCCGGCACTCGAGGGTGGCGACTACGTGGCCGCGCTCGCGCGCCTCGCGCGGCTGCGTCCCGAGGTCGATGCCTTTTTTGATGCAGTGATGGTCAACGCGGAAGATCCGGCCCTGCGTGCCAACCGCCTGGCCCTGTTGCAGCAGCTGGCCCGGCGCCTGGGCGGCGTGGCCGAACTGGGGCAGCTCTCCGGCTGACCTCCGCCCGCACGCGACTGCAGTAACGGCTGCGGTCTCGGCCGCGGCCTCCTGTTAATGGATCCTGCACCCGACGTCCGTATCCTGCCCCGATGCCTGCATTCCCCCGTGCCGCCGCCATCCTGACGCTGTTCGCCATCGCCGGCAGCGTCCACGCCGCCAGCGTGTCGTCGGTCGAGGTCGTGGGCCTCGACGAGGACATGGAGGAAAACGTCCGGACGTCGCTTTCGCTGGTGGACGCCATCGGCAACGAGGTCACCTGGCGGCGCCTGGCCTACATGATGCGGGCCGCCGGCGACGAGACCCGCGAGGCGCTCGAGCCCTTCGGCTACTACTCCCCACGCATCGTGGTGGAACGCGTGCGTGGCGACGACCGGCGCGTGGTGCTGGACACGGCCGCAGTGGAAGAGCAGGACGCCTCGGACAGTGCCGCCGCCACCGCGCAGGCCGTGCGCGAGGCCGGCCAGGCGCGCGCGGCCGGCGGGCCTGATGCCCCCGTGTCGGTGGTGATCACGGTCGAACCCGGCGCGCCGGTACGCGTGCGCCGCGCCGACATCGCGATCATCGGCGAAGGGCAGTCCGACCGTTACCTGCAGGAAGAACTCGACGCCTTCATTCCGCGCGAGGGCTCGATCCTCGACCACCCCACCTATGAGGCCAGCAAGACGCGGATCAGCCGCCGGCTTGCCGAACGCGGCTATTTCGACGCCGACTTCAGCGCGCGCCGGGTGGCGGTGACGCGTGCCGAGGAGGCCGCGGACATCGAACTGGTGTGGACCAGCGGCGAGCGCTACGACATGGGGCCCACGCGCTTCGTGCAGACGCCCCGGGACGTGGTCGACAACGCGCTGCTCGAACGCCTGGTGTACTGGGAGGAAGGCGAGTACTACCACCAGGGTCGCCTCGACCGCCTGCGCACCTCCCTGAGCCGTCTCGACTACTTCAGCCGCATCGACATCACCTCGCGTCCCGAGGATGCGGTCGATGGCGAAGTGCCGGTGGACGTGACCCTGACCCCGGCCAAGCGCGACGTCTACACCGCGGGCCTCAGCTATGGCACCGACAGCGGCGCCGGTATCCGGCTCGGGCAGGAACGTCGCTACGTCAACCGGCGCGGCCACAAGGCGCTGTGGCAGCTCGACTACGCGCGCAAGCGCAAGACGCTCGCGCTGCAGTACCGCATCCCCGCGTTCAAGTGGCTCGATGGCTGGTACACGGTGGGCCTGCAGGCCGCCGACGAGCAGACCGACTACATCGACACGCGGCGCGTGGAGTTCAGCGCCAGCCGCAGCGGGCAATACAACCGCAACCTCGACCTGCTGGCCTCGGTGCACACGCTGCGCGAGCGCTGGGCCTACGAGTACGAGAACGACGGCGATCCGTCCACGCCCGCGCTCTACCGCTATGCCACGTTCACCTATCCCGCGTTGCGGGCCACCTACGTCGACCTGGACGACACCCTGTTCCCGCGCGCCGGCTACAGCGGCAGCCTGCTGCTGCGCGGCGGCGTAGAGGGCGTGGGATCCGAGGCCAGCTTCGCCCAGTTCCATGCGCGCGCGCACTGGTACCTCGGCATGGGCGAGAGCAACCGGCTGATCCTGCGCGGCGAGTACGGACGCACGGAGACCGATGCCCTGGTGGACATGCCGCCCAGCCTGCGCTTCTACGCCGGCGGCGACGGCAGCGTGCGCGGCTACGAGTGGCGCGAGGTCGGGCCGCGCGTGGTCGACGCCGACGACGAGGGCTTCGCGCTGGGCGCACGCCACGTGGTCACCGCAAGCGCGGAATACGAACACTATTTCGGCGGCGGCCCGTGGGGCATGGCCGCCTTCGTCGACACCGGCAGCGCCTTCGACGGCTCTCCCGAGCTGAGGACCGGCGTCGGCGTCGGCCTGCGCTGGCAGACACCGGTCGGGCCGCTGCGCGTGGACATCGCACGTGGGCTGGATGATCCGGATTCGCCCTTCACCCTGCACCTCAACATCGGTACCAATCTCTGATGGCCCGCACGCCGCCGCAGCCCGACGCCACGCCCGAGGAACGCGAGGCCCGCATCCGCGAGTTGCGCGCGCGGCGCAAGGCACGTAGGCGCACGCTGGCACTGCGCAGCGGTATCGGCGTCGGCGTGCTGGTGGCGCTGGTACTGGTGGCGGGCTGGTGGCTGCTCGGGACGCTCGGGGGCCGCGACTTCCTGCTGGCGCAGGTGGTGGCGCGGCTGCCGGCCGGCACCACGCTGGAGTGGCGCGCGGCCGAGGGCCCGGCCTCGGGCCCGCTGACGATGCGCGACGTCGTGTTCCAGCAACTGGTCTGCCCCGAGGTGGACGACGAACCCGTCCCCTACGGTGCGTGCGATGCACCGAACGCACTGCGCTTCAGCGCGAAGCGGATCACGCTGGATCCCGCCCTGCGCCCGCTGCTCGGGCGCACCCTGCGCCTGGACGCCGCCCAGGTGGAAGGCGCGTTGCTCGAGCTGCCGCCGTCCGACGACGGCGAACCGTTCTCGCTGCCGCGCTGGCCGGAAGTGCTGCCGCAGATCGAGCCGCCGCTGGGCCTGCAGGCCGACACGATCGAGATCGACGGCTTCCGCGTGCTGCGCGGCGGCGAGCCGATGATCGACATCGCGCACGTGCGCGGCGGCATCGAAGCGCGGCGCGGCCTGCTGGAGCTGCATGACGTGCGGGTCGACAGCGACCGCGGCATCGTCCTGGTCGACGGCGAATACGCGCCGGCCGAGGACTACCGCATGGACCTGACCGCCTCGGCGCTGCTGCCCGCGCCCGCCGGGACCACGCGGCCGCGCCTGGGCCTGGTCGCGCGCGGCGATGTCTCGGCGCTGGACGTGGCGCTGTCCGGCCACGCACCGGCTCCCGTGCGGCTGAATCTCTCGCTGCGCGGCGCCGATGCACCGGAGTGGAACTTCAGCGCCCGAAGCGAAGCGCTCGACCCGGCGCTGCTCACGGGCGTTGGCGAGCCCGGCACGCCGGTGGCCTTCGACCTGCAGGCATCCGGCACCGGTGGCCACGCCGACATCCGGGGCGACATCGCCCGCGGCGAACTGCGTGCGGCCATCCAGCCCTCGGTGGTCGTCCTGGACGAGCAGGTCCTGGCCTTCGAGCCGCTGGTGGTCGACGTGCTCGACGGCCGGATCACGGTGACCGGGCGCGGCGACTTCAGCGACCCCGGGGCCGCCAACCTGCGCTATGCGGTGGTGGCCCGTGGCCTGCGCTGGGCGCCGGCGGTCGAGGAGGGTGCGACCCCCGATCCGGCCGCGGCCATCCGCGCCGATGCCGAGCTCGGCCTTGCCGGCAGCGCGGCACTCTGGGCGGTGGTGGGCGAGGCGAGCCTGGAGCGCGGGGGCGATCGTGCCGAGGTCGAGCTGCGTGGCCGCGGCAACCAGGCGCAGGCGGAAATCGGCACCCTGGTGGCGCGCACGCCCACTGGCCGGCTCGAAGGCAGCGGCACCGTCGCGTGGGCGCCCGGCCTGGGCTGGGATTTCAATGCGGCGCTGACCGGTTTCGATCCGGGCTATTTCGCGCCCGGCTTCGACGGCGCCATCGACGGCCGCATCGCGACGATCGGCAGCACCCGGGACGACGGCGGACTCGACCTCGAAGTCGACGCGGACGAACTGGGTGGCCAGCTGCGCGGCCGCCGGCTCTCCGGCCGCGCGAACCTCGCGATGCGCGGCGCGGCTGCCGACGGCAGCGTGGCGACCGGGTTCGAGGGCGAGGCGGCACTTTCGGTCGGACAGAGCCGCATCGACGCGCGCGGCAGCGTTGGCGACCGCATCGATATCGAGGCCACCCTGGACCCGCTGCGCCTGGACGACCTGCTGCCGGCGGCCTCGGGGCGCGTCGACGGCCGGCTGGCGGTCACCGGCGGGCGCGACAGTCCGGATGTGTCCGCCGACCTGTCCGGCAGCGGCCTGCGCTATGCCGGGTACACCGCAGACCGCCTGCAGCTGCGCGGGCGCCTGCCCTGGCGCGGTGGCAATGGCGAGCTCGTGGCCGACGCCGCGGGCGTACAGGCCGGACTCGCGCTCGACACCCTCTCGCTACGGGCACGCGGTGCGGTCGAGGACCTGCGCCTCGAGGCCAGCGCGCGTGGCGACATTGGCAACGCATCACTCTCCGGCAGCGCGCGCCGCGCTAGCAACGGCTTGTGGCGAGGCACGCTCGACACGCTGCAGGCGGCGCCGGCGGTCGGTGCGGCCTGGCGCCTGGAGTCGGCGGCGACGCTCGCGCAGACCGGGGCCGGCTTCACGCTCGCGCCTGCCTGCCTGGCGTCCGACGTCGGTGGCCATCTGTGCGCCAGCGCCGACTGGCCGCGCCGCGGGCTTGCGCTCGATGGCGAAGCGCTGCCGCTTGCACTGGTCGGCCCCTACCTGCCGGTGCAGGACAGCGGCCGCCCGTGGCAGCTCGACGGCACGATCGGCATCGACGCCCTCCTGCGCCCCGCGGGCAATGCCTGGCAGGGCCACGTCAACCTGGTCTCGGCCGATGGCGCGCTGCGGACCAGCCCACGCTCGCGGCGCAACGTGCTGTCGTACCGCAATCTCGCGCTGGAAGCGGTCTTCGACGCCAACCGCATCGACGCGGGGCTGGGCCTGGACTTCAATGGCGACGGTCGCATCGCCGCACGCCTGCGGACCGGCTGGGATGCCTACGCGCCGCTGCAGGGCGAGCTCACCGCAGCCACCAGCGAACTGACCTGGCTGGAGCTGTTCTCGCCCGACATCGTGTCGCCCACCGGCCGTCTCGACGCGGATGTCAGCGTGTCCGGCACGCGCTCGGCGCCATCGCTCGGCGGCTACGCCTCGCTGTCCGACTTCGCCGCCGAGCTCCCGGCGCTCGCGATCGCGATCGTCGACGGACAGGCACGACTCGACGCCCTGCCCGACGGCGAGGCACGCATCAGCGGCAGCCTCGGCACCGGCGGCCAGGGCCGGCTGGCGGTGGACGGCAGTCTGGGCTGGCGCAGCGCCGGAGCCCCCCTGCAGCTGCGGGTCAGCGGCACCGACGTCCTGGTCTCCGACACGCGCGACCTGCGCGCCGTGGCCAGCCCCGACATCGAGGTGCGCTATGCCGGCGGCCGGCCGCTGCAGGTCAGCGGACGGGTGCAGGTGCCAAGCGCGCGCATGGACCTGGAACGCCTGAGCGACGGTGTCTCGGCCTCGCCCGACGTGGTGGTGCTGGATCCGGTGGACCCCGAGGAGGGTCCGTCCCTGCCGATGGAACTCGACCTGACGCTCGCGATGGGCGAGGACGTGACCATGAACGGCTTCGGCCTGGAGGGCCGCCTCGCTGGAGAGCTGCGCGTGCTTTCGCGTGCCGGGCGCGAGATGACCGGCCACGGCCTGCTGGAGGTCAGCGGCCGCTACGAGGCCTACGGCCAGGAACTGGCGATCACCCGCGGTGGCCTGTCGTGGTCGAACACGCCGGTGTCCGATCCCCTGCTCGACATTCGCGCCGAGCGCAAGGTGGGCGATGTCACCGCCGGCATCGACGTCAGCGGCCGTGCGTCGGCACCGCGCGCGCAGGTGTGGACCGATCCGTCCAGCGACGAGTCCGAGGCACTGGCCCTCCTGGCCTTGGGCCGGCCGCTGTCGAGCCTCAGCGGCCGCCAGGCCAGCGACATCGATGCCGCCTCGGCCGCGCTCAATGCCGGCGGCAGCCTGCTGGCCGGGCAGATCGGCAAGCGCATCGGGCTGGACGACGCGGGGGTGATGGAGTCGCGCACGCTCGGCGGCAGCGTGTTCGGCATCGGCAAGCAGCTGTCGCCACGCCTGTACGTGGGCTTTGGTGTCTCGCTGCTGGGCACGGGCCAGGTGCTGACGCTCAAGTACCTGCTGCGCAAGGGCTTCGATGTCGAGATCGAATCGAGCTCGCTGGAAAGCCGCGGCTCGATCAACTACCGGCACGAGCGCTAGCCGGCGTCGTTGCCGGTCCGGCCGGCATGGAGACCGGCGGCGGACGCGGCCGCGGCCAACGGCGGCGCCCGGGCGCCCGGCTCAGCGGGCCAGGATGCGTGCTCCGCGCAGCTGCGCGACGCCGTCGCTGGCATCGGTCCACACCACGTAGCCCACGCCGCCGCTGACGGCGAGTTGTGCGAAGCCGGTGCCGCGGCCACGGCCGGCGAGGCGCGCGACCTCGAGGCGCTGGTGTTCGGTCGCCAGGTCGGGGGTGCGCCGCGACAGCCACAGGGACTGCCCGTCGCCGTCCTCGCGCAGCCAGAGGATCCAGGCCTGGGCCTCGTCCATGGCGATCGCGACGCGTCCATGCACGGCGTCGCCGGCGTCGAGGCTGACCGGGGCGGCGAAGCTGTCCCCGGCATCGGCGCTGTGTGCCACGCGCACTTCCGGCTGGCCGCCGGCCTCGGTATACCAGGCCACGACCGCGGATTCCCCCAGCGCCGCCACCGCCGGCCCGTTGACCGGACAGGCCGGCATTTCCCACCCGTCGGCATGCACCGGCCGCGGCGGCATCCAGCCCGCGTCCTCCAGGCGGGTGGCCATGATGTCGCGGACCTCGCCCTGCGTGCGCCCGCGGTACACCAGCAGCGGCCCGCGCGCCGTCACCGCGGCGCTGGTCTGGCAGCAGTCGCAGACGCTGGCGTCGATCCCGACCTCGCCACTTCCACGCAGGGCGGCGTCGAAGGTGGCGGCTCGCAGGGTCATGGCGCCGTGCGGTGGTGTCGCGGCGGCCGGGTGGGCGTGGCCATGGCCGGGATCGCCCGTGCCCGCATCCGTGCCGGCGCCGGTGCCGGCATCGGCGGCGCCCGCCGCGTGCCCGCCGGCCGTGCCACGGCCATCCAGCCAGGCGATTCCGAGCCCGCCCTGCGGCTGAGGCCACATCGACACGAAGCCGTGTTCGGTCTGCGTGCCGTCGGAATGCGGCCGCACCGGCTCGCTCCAACGGCGGCCGCCATCGCGCGACACCGCCAGCACCACGTCGTAGGCGTAGGGGGCGTCGCCGTTCTTCTGCAGCCAGTGCGCCCACAGCGCGCCGTCGCGCGTGGCCATGATGTGCGGCGTATCGGCCCAGTTGACGAACATGCTGTTGCCGACCGCGATCGTGATCGGTGCCGTTTCCCAGCGCGCGCCTGCCAGGTCATAGCTCGAGAACTGGAAGATGTGTCGGCGCCCGGGCTGCGAATTGACCCAGGACAGCAGCAGCCTGCCGCCGTCCACGGCGACCAGGTCGGGCAGCGCCGAGCCGGGCAGCATGGCCGGCAGCGGCCAGTCCGCGACCACGTGCTCGACGGCGGGATCCACGGTGGCGGCCGGGGGGGCGGGGGCATCCGGTGCCCCGCCGCCGCAGCCGGCGACAAGGCCCAGCACGGCAAGGGCGAGGATGGCGGTGCGCATGGCCGCAGCGTACCGTAGGCCCCGGCCATGTTCACCACCGTCGCCAGCTATTCCGACCCGATCGAAGCGCAGCTCGCACTGGGCCTGCTGCAGGCCGAGGGCATTCCCGGCCGCCTGGACGACATCGGCACCGCGATCGCGAACTGGGAGTGGCGACTGGCGATCGGCGGCATCCGCCTGCGGGTGCCCGATGCGCAGGCGGTCCATGCGCGCCGCGTGCTGGCCGCGCTCGATGCCGGCGAGTACGCGCTCGACGACGACGGCACGCCTGCCGACGCCCCGGGCGCGCGCGACGCCGCCGCCACCGCCGATGTGTTGCCCGGCACCGCCCCCCTGCGGCCTCCGAGTCGCGAGAGCCTGTCCAGCCGCATCGCCTGGGCGGCACTGATGCTGTTCGGCCTGCCGCTGCCCTGGCGCCGGCGGCGCGACGACGGCAGCCGCGTGCGTGAGCTCTGAGGGCGGGCCGCCGCGCCTGACCCGCGCCTGCCGCGCTGTCAACGGGTACCGCGCGCCGGCACGCAGGGGGACAATCGCCGGTTCCGCGGCCAGCGCCGCATGATGCAAGACGCCTGATGCCTGACGTGTCCCCCGCGCTCGCGCGCAAGATCGCCCAGACCATCGCCGACGAGATCGGCGCCCAGCGCAGCCAGGTCGAGTCGGCCGTGGGCCTGCTCGACGAAGGCGCGACGGTGCCCTTCATCGCCCGCTACCGGAAGGAGGTCACCGGCGGCCTGGACGATACCCAGCTGCGCGACCTCGAGACCCGCCTGTCATACCTGCGCGAACTGGAAGACCGCCGCGCGGCGATCCTCGCCAGCGTCGCGGACCAGGGCAAGCTCAGCGACGAACTGCGCGCCGACATCGAGGCCGCCGACAGCAAGTCGCGCCTGGAAGACCTGTACCTGCCCTACAAGCAGAAGCGCCGCACGCGCGCCCAGATCGCACGCGAGGCCGGGCTGGAGCCGCTGGCCGATGGCCTGCTTGACGACCCGTCGCTGGTGCCCGAGGAATTCGCGCTCGGGTTCGTCGACGCGGACAAGGGCGTGGCCGATGCGAAGGCGGCACTGGAGGGCGCGCGCGCGATCCTGCTCGAACGCTGGGGAGAGGATGCCGCGCTGATCGGCGAGCTGCGCGCATGGCTTGCCGACTGCGGCGTGATCCGCTCGAAGGTGATCGAGGGCAAGGAGGCCGCGGGCGAGAAGTTCCGCGACTACTTCGACCATGCCGAGCCACTGGCGAAGATTCCCTCGCACCGCCTGCTGGCGCTGTTCCGCGGCCGTCGCGAGGAGTTCCTGGCGCTCGAACTGGAGCCCGGCAGCGACGTCGAGGCCGGCAACGCCTATGCCGAGGGCCGGATCGCGCTGCACGCCGGCATCCGTGCCAGCGGACGCCCCGCCGACACCTGGCTGCTCAATGCCTGCCGGCTCGCCTGGCGCGCCAAGCTGCACCTGCACCTGATGCTGGACCTGTTCGCGCAGGCACGCGAGAAGGCCGAGGCCGAGGCGATCGCGGTCTTCGGCGACAACCTCAAGGACCTCCTGCTGGCCGCGCCCGCGGGCCCGAAGGCCGTGCTTGGTCTCGACCCCGGCCTGCGCACCGGCGTGAAGGTGGCCGTGGTCGACGCCACCGGCAAGCTGGTCGCCACCGACACCATCTATCCGCACGAGCCGCGCCGGCAGTGGGACCAGTCGCTGGCCGCGCTCAAGCGCCTTTGCACCGCGCACGGCGTGCAGCTGGTCGCGATCGGCAACGGCACCGCCTCGCGCGAGACCGACCGCTTGGCGGGCGAGCTGCTGAAGCTGGCGCCGGAACTGGCGATGCAGAAGATCGTGGTGAGCGAGGCCGGCGCATCGGTGTATTCGGCCTCGGAAACGGCGGCCCGCGAGTTCCCGGACCTCGATGTCTCGCTGCGTGGCGCGGTGTCGATCGCGCGCCGGCTGCAGGACCCGCTGGCGGAACTGGTCAAGATCGAACCCAAGGCGATCGGCGTGGGCCAGTACCAGCATGACGTCGACCAGTTCAAGCTGGCGCGCGCGCTGGACGCGAAGGTCGAGGACTGCGTCAATGCGGTCGGCGTGCACGTCAACACCGCCTCCGGTGCGCTGCTGTCGCGCGTGTCCGGCCTGTCGCCCACGGTCGCCGCGAACATCGTCGCGCACCGTGATGCCAACGGCCCCTTCAGGCGCCGTCGCGACCTGCTGAAGGTCCCGCGCCTGGGCGAGAAGACCTTCGAACAGTGCGCGGGCTTCCTGCGCATTGCCGACGGCGACGAGCCGCTCGATGCGTCGGCCGTGCATCCCGAGGCCTACCCGGTGGTCGAACGCATCGTCGCCGCGACCGGGCGCCCGATCCAGGCCCTGGTCGGCGACGGTGGATTCGTGCGCACGTTGAAGCCGCGCGACTACGTCGACGAGCGCTTCGGCGAACCGACCGTGCGCGACATCCTCGCCGAGCTGGAGAAGCCGGGCCGCGATCCGCGCCCGGAGTTCAAGGCGGCGAAGTTCGCCGATGGCGTGGAGGACATCAAGGACCTGCGCGAAGGGATGATCCTGGAGGGCGTGGTGTCGAACGTCGCCGCCTTCGGGGCCTTCGTCGACATCGGCGTGCACCAGGACGGACTGGTCCACATCTCTGCGCTGTCCGACCGCTACGTCAAGGATCCGCGCGAGGTGGTCAAGGCCGGCGACATCGTCCGGGTGAAGGTGCTGGAGGTGGACGTGGCGCGCAAGCGCATCGCCCTCACGCGACGGCTGGACGACACGCCGGCGCCGCGGGAGCAGCGCCAGGATGCGCGGCGCGATGCGGGCGTGCGCGGCGAGCGCCCGGGCCATGCCGGGAACCGCGGCGGCGGCG
>DATBUS010000068.1:0-14117 GCA_036515815.1 Luteimonas sp. | reverse complement strand
TTGGTGCCTGCGGCGCTTCCGCCGCGGCCGGAGCGGCTTCCGCCGCGAGTTCGTCGAGCGCGGCGCGCAGGTCGGCCGGCGGCATGTAGCCCGGCATCTGCACGCCGGCTTCGGTCACGATCATCGGGGTGCCGGTCAGGCCGACGCGACGGCCGATGTCGTAATGGCGCGCCACCGGGTTGGTGCAGTCGGCCGACGGCACCTTCCGACCTTCCTTGGCCGCGGTCAGCGCCGCCTTGCGGTCGGGCGCGCACCACACCGACACCATCTTGGCGAAGTCCGCGCTGGCCGGCCCCATCCGCGGGAAGGCCAGGTATTCGATCGCGATGCCGAGGCGGTTGTACTCGGCGATGTCCTCGTGGAGCTTCTGGCAGTAGCCGCACTCGACGTCGGTGAACACGCTGACGGTGTGGTCCGGGGCGGGCGGGGCGAACACGATGCGCTCCGACGCCGGAATCGTCTCCAGCAGGCGCTTGCGCACCTCGGCCATGCCGGTCTGGCTCAGGTCTTTCTTCTCGACCACGTCGAACAGCGCGCCCTGCAACAGGTAGCGCCCGTCGTCGCTGATGTAGACCACCTGGCCACCGACCACGGCCTCGCGGAAGCCGGGCAGCGGCGCGGGGCCGACATGGTCGACCTCGATGCGCGGGTTGATCGACTGCAGCGCCTGGATGGCGCGCTCGTCCACCGAACCCTCGGCGGCGGTCGCCAGCCCCTGCCCGCGCGGCGGCTCGGCCGAAGCAGCCTCTCCGGCGGCGGAGTCGGGGGCCTGGGCACAGGCGGTGAGGCTGACGGCGCAGAGCAGCAGGGGAAGCAGGGACTTCATTCGCGGTCTCGGTCCGGGCGGCGCCCCGGGGCGCCAAAGCACGCATTCTCGCATGCGGCCGTCCGCGGGCGGCAGGCACGGGTTCCGGTGTTGGGAGGCTTTCAGGCACGCGGATGATGCCGCGCATGCAGGCGCTTGAGTTGCTCCCGGGCGACCAGGGTGTAGATCTGGGTGGTGGACAGCGAGCTGTGCCCGAGCAGCATCTGCAGCGAGCGCAGGTCGGCGCCGTGGTTGAGCAGGTGGGTGGCGAAGCTGTGGCGCAGGCCGTGCGGACTGACCTTTGCCGGATCGACACCCGCGGCCGCGGCATGCCGCTTCACCAGCGCCCAGAAGGCCTGGCGGGTCAGCGGCCCACCCCTGGCCGCGAGGAACAGGGCCGGCGGTGTCGCCTGGCCAGCCAGGCCGGGCCGGGCCCCGGCAAGGTAGCGCTCGAGCCAGTCGAGCGCCTGCTCGCCCAGCGGGACCAGCCGCTCCTTGCCACCCTTGCCGTGCACGCGCAGCACGCCCTGGCGCAGGTTCACACCGGATGCGGGCAGGCCCACCAGCTCGCTGACGCGCAGGCCGCAGCCATACATCAGTTCCAGCATCGCGCGGTCGCGCAGGCCCTCGGGCGTGTCGATGGCCGGCGCTTCCAGCAGGCGTTCGACCTCGCCCTCGGACAGCGCCTTGGGCAGCAGGCGCGGCAGGCGCGGCGGCTCCAGCAGCGCGGTGGGATCGTCGGCGCGGAGGCCCTGGCGCAGGCGCCAGCCATAGAACGCCCGCAGCGCGGACAACAGGCGCGCATTGCTCCGCGGCGACCAGCCTTCGCGGCTGCGCCAGGCCAGGTAGTCGAACAGCCCCGCGCGGTCCACGCTGGCAATGTCGCCGCGGTCGCGCCAGCGCGCGAAGCCCTGCAGGTCGCGGCGGTAGGCATCGAGTGTCTGCCGGGCCGCGCCTGATTCCGCCCACCAGGCGTCGATGAAGGCATCGATGGCACGGGCATCGGCCTCATGCAGCGGGGGCAGTCGCAGCGCGCGCGCGCGGCGCCCGGCAGGCGTGGGATCGCTCATCGCCGCCAGCTTAGCGGCGCACTCGCGGCGCCGGCTATCCTGTCGCGATGGATTCCCGAGAAGCACCCGACACGCCCTCGCCGGCCGCGATCACCGGCGCCCTGATCGGACGGCGCCTGCTGGCGATGGTCTACGACCTGCTGCCGGTGCTCGCGCTGTGGTTCCTGCTCGGTTTCGTGTTCTCGGTTGGCTACACCCTTGCCGGCCACGGCGTGCGCGAGAACATCGCGCCGTGGAGTGCGCTGCAGTGGCTGCTGTGGCTGTGCTGCTGGCTGGTCACCGGTGCGTACGCGACCATCAGCTGGAAGCGCGGCGGCCAGACCCTGGGCATGCGCCCCTGGCGCCTGCGCGTGGTGGCCGCCGATGGCGGTTCGCCTCCGTGGCGGACACTGTGGCGCCGTTACGCCGTCGCCAGCCTGTCGCTGGCTGCCGGTGGCCTCGGGTTCTGGTGGGCCTGGTTCGACCGCGACCGCCTCACCTGGCACGACCGCGCGGCCGGCACGCGCATGCAGCACCTGCCCCGGCGCCACGGCTGAGCCGTAGTCGGCGCATTCCCGCGGGGGCGGCCATGGCGGTGATGCCGGCCCGGGAATCTCCGCGCGGATCGTCACACGCCAGACAAAGAAGCCCCGCGCGTGGCGGGGCTTCGGGTCACCTGCAGCAGGTGCGGCTTACTTCGCCGCGACGACCTTCGCCAGCTCCAGGCACTTGTTGGAGTAGCCCCACTCGTTGTCGTACCAGGCCACCAGCTTGACGAAGGTCTCGTCGAGCTGGATGCCGGCCTCGGCGTCGAAGATCGAGGTGCGCGCATCGCCGCGGAAATCGGTGGCGACCACCTTGTCCTCGGTGTAGCCAAGGATGCCCTTCAGCGCGCCTTCCGACTGCGCCTTCATTTCCGCGCAGATCTCGGCGTAGCTGGCGCCCTTCTCGAGTTCGACGGTCAGGTCGACCACCGAGACGTCGGACGTCGGGATGCGGAAGCTCATGCCGGTCAGCTTGCCGTTGAGCTCCGGGATCACCTTGCCCACGGCCTTGGCCGCGCCGGTCGAGGACGGAATGATGTTCTCCAGGATGCCGCGGCCGCCGCGCCAGTCCTTGTTGGACGGGCCGTCGACGGTCTTCTGGGTGGCCGTGGCGGCGTGCACCGTCGTCATCAGGCCGCGCTTGATGCCCCACTTGTCGTTGAGCACCTTGGCCACCGGTGCCAAGCAGTTGGTGGTGCAGGAGGCATTGGAGACGATCGCCTCGCCGGCGTACTTGTCGTGGTTCACGCCGTACACGAACATCGGCGTGTCGTCCTTCGACGGCGCCGACAGGATCACCTTCTTCGCGCCCGCGTCGAGGTGCTTCTGCGCCGTGTTCTTGTCGAGGAACAGGCCGGTGGATTCGATCACCACGTCGGCGCCGACCTCGTCCCACTTCAGGTTGGCCGGATCGCGTTCCTGGGTCAGGCGGATGCGCTTGCCATTGACCACCAGGGTGCTGCCGTCGACTTCCACCGTGCCGTCGAAACGGCCGTGCACCGAGTCGTACTTCAGCATGTAGGCCAGGTAGTCCGGCTCCAGCAGGTCGTTGATGGCGACGATCTCGATGTCGTCGCCGAAGTTCGCCACCGCCGAACGCAGGACGTTGCGCCCGATGCGCCCGAAACCGTTGATGCCTACCTTGATCGCCATGGGTTGCTGACTCCGTCACGCCGCGCGCCGCGGCAGGGGTGGATGGAACACGCAGAACGCACATTTTAGCAGTCCCGGCACGGACGGACCTGACTTGACCGTTGTCAATGCGGACCCGTACGGCGCACCGCAGGATGGCGTCCACTCCCACAGCAAGAAGGCACGCACATGCCCCGCAAGACCCTGCCGCTGCTCGCCCTGGCCCTCGCCGGCGTCCTCGCCGCACCGGCCGCCCTCGCCCAGTCCGCCGGCGACTGGACGGTCGCGATCGGCGCCCACCAGGTGAATCCCGACTCCGACAACGGCGCGCTCGCCGGCGGCACCCTGCCGCTGGACATCGACTCCAGCACCCGGCCCACCATCGCGTTCGAGTATTTCCTGCGCGACAACCTCGGCCTGGAAGTGCTCGCCGCCCTGCCCTTCCAGCACGACATCAACATCGACGGACTCGGCCGCGTCGGCAGCACGAAGCATCTGCCGCCGACCGTCAGCCTGCAGTACCACTTCAACAGCCAGGGCAAGGTCTCGCCGCTCCTCGGCGTCGGCCTGAACTACACCACCTTCTTCAGCGAGGACACCCGGGGCGCGCTCGCGGGCTCGGATCTCGAACTCGAGGACTCGTTCGGCCTCGCGCTGCACGCCGGCCTCGACTTCAAGGTGGGCGAGAAAGGCGCGATCCGCGTCGACGTGCGCTGGATGGACATCGACAGCGACGTGAAGCTGGATGGCGCGAAGCTCGGCAGCGCGGAAATCGACCCGATGGTGTACGGCGCGGCCTACGTCCTGCGCTTCTGAGTACGGGGCGGCCCGGGGCGCATGCGGCTAGAATCGCTGCATGCGCCCCCTCCGTGACCGCCCGATGACCCGATTCCTGCCCGTACTCGCCCTTGCCTGCGCGTTCGTCGCCGGCGACGCCTCCGCCTGGAGCGCCGAAGGCCACCGCATCGTCGCCCATATCGCCGATGCCGGGCTGACCCCCGCCGCGCGCGCCGAAGTCGCGCGCCTGCTCGAAGGCGAGGCCGATCCGACGCTGGCCGGCATCTCCACCTGGGCCGACGAGCTCCGCGACAGCGAGCCGGAGCTCGGCAAGCGCTCGGCGCGCTGGCACTACATCAATTTCGACGGCCGCTGCGGTTTCGAACCGCCGCGCGACTGCAAGGGCAACAACTGCATCGTCACCCAGACCAACCGTGTCTACCGGATCCTTGCCGACGCCAGCAAGGACAAGGCCGAACGGGCGATGGCGCTCAAGTTCGTGGTCCATTTCGTCGGCGACATTCACCAGCCGCTGCATGCCAGCCCGCGCGACGACAAGGGCGGAAACGAGTACCAGGTGAACCTGCGCGGCGAAGGCAGCAACCTGCACCGCATCTGGGACGGGACCATCATCGAACGGCGCGGGCTCGCCGCCGAGGACTTCGCCGAGGCCCTGCTTGAAACCCCCATCCCGCGCGACCCGACGCTGTCCTCGGACCGGCCGGTACTGGAATGGGCGCTGGAGTCGTGCCGGCTGGTCGACGAGGGCAAGGTCTACCCGGCCGAGGGCGTGCACGCGATCGACGACGCCTTCCTCGACGAGCGCCTGCCGCTGGCCGAACAGCGCCTGCGCGAGGCCGGCCTGCGCCTGGCGGAACTGCTGAACCACGCGCTGGCGCCGGCGAAGCAGGCGCCGTAGCCGGTCGCCCGCCGAGGGCCTGCCCGGTCGCCTGTCGATGCCGCTGATCCGCCGACTCGCCCTGCTGCTCGCCGGCGTCGCGATCCTGCTTGCGGCCGGTGCGGCAGTCGCCGGTGGCAGCGGTACGCCGCTGACGGTCTTCGCCGCGGCCAGCCTCAAGGAATCGATGGACGAGGCGGCGGCCGCGTACGCCGCGGCCACGGGGCAATCGGTGCGCGTGTCCTACGCCGCGAGCTCCGCGCTCGCGCGGCAGCTCGACCAGGGGGCGCCCGCCGACGTGTTCGTGTCGGCGGATGAGGAATGGATGGACACGCTGCAGTCGGATGCCCTGGTGGATCCCGCCACGCGCACCGGGTTGCTCGGCAACCGCCTGGTGCTGGTTGCACCGGCCGGTTCCGCCGCCCGCCCCTTCACCCTGCGCCCGGGCGTCGATCTGCGTCCGCTCTTTGGCGCGCGCGGCCGGATCGCGCTCGGTGCAGTCGAGAGCGTGCCCGCCGGTCGCTATGCCAGGGCCGGCTTCGAGGCCCTTGGCCTGTGGGACCAGGTGGCCCCGCGGATCGCCGGGGTCGAGAACGTGCGCGCGGCGCTGATGCTGGTGGCGCGCGGCGAGGTGCCCTTGGGCGTGGTGTACGCGAGCGACGCCCGTGCCGAACCACGCGTCCGGGTGCTGGCCACCTTCCCGGCCGGATCCCATCCCGACATCGTGTACCCGGCCGCGCGCGTGGCCGCGAGCCGGCATCCGCATGCGGCGGCCTTCGTCGCATGGCTCCGCTCGCCGGCGGCGCGCGCGATCTTCCAGCGCCACGGCTTCAGCCTCCGCTGAGTCGGCGCTCCCGAGATGTTTGCCTTCTCCCCCGCCGAACTCACCGCGATCGCGCTCAGCCTGAAGGTCGCCTGCGTGGCCGCGCTGGCCAGCCTGCCGCCCGGCATCGCCGTGGCCTGGCTGCTGGCCCGCCGGCGCTTCCCGGGCAAGGCCCTGCTGGACGCGCTGGTGCACCTGCCGCTGGTGCTGCCACCGGTGGTGGTCGGCTACGCGCTGCTTGTCGTGTTCGGCAACCAGGGCGCCGTCGGCGCCTTCCTCGAGGAGCGGCTCGGCATCGGCTTCGCCTTCCGCTGGACCGGCGCGGCACTGGCCAGCGCGATCATGGGCTTCCCGCTGATGGTGCGCGCGATCCGGCTCTCGATCGAAGCGGTCGACCGGCGGCTGGAACAGGCCGCCGCCACCCTGGGGGCCGGTCCCTGGCGGGTCTTCGCCACCGTCACCCTGCCGCTGGCGTGGCCCGGCATCGTGGCCGGCGCGGTGCTGGGCTTCGCCAAGGCGCTGGGCGAGTTCGGCGCCACCATCACCTTCGTTTCCAACATCCCGGGCGAGACGCAGACCCTGTCGTCCGCGATCTACGGCCTGATGCAGGTCCCGGGAGGGGAGTCGGGCATCTGGCGGCTGGCCGCCGTGGCGGTGGCCATCTCCCTGGTCGCCCTGCTGGCGTCCGAGTGGCTGGTGCGGCGGCAGCAGGGGCGTCGCGACGACGGGGACGATGCATGAGCCGCCGGCTGCAACCACGGGGGCGTCGATGCTGAAACTGGATGTCCAGCTGCGCCGCGGCCGGTTCGAGCGCCGCGTGGTGATCGAGGATGCCGCACGCGTGGTCGCGCTGGTCGGCCCCTCGGGGGCCGGCAAGACCACCGTGCTCAATGCGATCGCCGGGCTGGTGAAGCCGCGTGCCGGCCGCATCGAGGTCGACGGCCGCGTGCTGTTTGATAGCGCGCGTGGCATCGACCTGCCGGCGCACCGGCGTCGGGTCGGCTATGTCTTCCAGGATGCCCGCCTGTTCCCGCACCTCGACGTGCGCGGCAACCTGCTTTACGGCCGCCATGCCCCGGCGACCGACGGCCCCCGCTTCGAACTCGAGTCGGTCGTGTCCCTGCTCGGCATCGGTGCCCTGCTCGGCCGGCACACCGCCAACCTCTCCGGCGGCGAGGCCCAGCGCGTGGCGATCGGCCGCGCCCTGCTCTCGCAGCCGGCGATCCTGCTGTTCGACGAGCCGCTGACGGCGCTCGACCAGGCCCGGCGCGAGGAACTGATCCCGTGGCTGCAGCGCGTGCGCGACGAGGTG
Source organism: Luteimonas sp. (assembly GCA_036515815.1). Taxonomy (GTDB): domain Bacteria; phylum Pseudomonadota; class Gammaproteobacteria; order Xanthomonadales; family Xanthomonadaceae; genus Luteimonas. Next base: position 6,777 of record DATBUS010000068.1, on the reverse strand, counting down.
CGGCTGCCGATGCTCTACGTCAGCCACCATCCCGATGAAGTGCGGCGCCTGGCCGGAGCGGTGCACCGGCTGGACTGAGCGACAGGTGCTTTTGCCCTGTTCAGGCCTCGCCCAGCGGCTCGAGTCCGTCCAGGACAGGGTCGCCCGCGACGGCCGCGGCGATGGTGGCATCGGCGGTGCCGACGTCGATGCCGTTCGCGGCGTACCAGTCGGGCGCGTAATAGCTGTGGGCGTAGCGCTCGCCGCTGTCGCAGAGGATGGTGACGATGGAACCGTCGCGGCCGGCGTCGCGCATGCGCCGGGCCGCGTGCAGCACGCCCACGAAGTTGGTGCCGGTGGAGCCACCCACGCGCCGGCCCAGCGTCCTGCTGACATGGCGCATCGCGGCCAGCGCCAGTGCGTCGGGCACCTTGACCATGCCATCGATGCAGCCGGGAATGAAGCTGGGCTCGACGCGTGGCCGGCCGATGCCCTCCACCCGCGAACCGCAGGGATGGGTGAAGCCGCGCCAGGGTTCGCCCGCCAGCGCCGCACGGTAGGCATCATGGAACACCGACTCCTGCGGGTCGGCGCACAGCACGCGCGTGTCGTGGCGGCGGTAGCGCGCGTAGCGGCCCAGCGTCGCCGCCGTGCCGCCGGTGCCGGGGCTGCAGACGATCCAGGCCGGGACCGGGTGCGGCTCCTGCAGCATCTGCCGGAAGATCGACTCGGCGATGTTGTTGTTGGCGCGCCAGTCCGTCGCCCGCTCGGCGTAGGTGAACTGGTCCATGAAATGCCCGCCGGCCTCGGCGGCCACGCGGTGCGATTCCGCGTCGAGGTCGCAGGCGCGCTCGACCAGGTGGCAGCGGCCACCGTGGAATTCGATCGCGGCGATCTTCTCCGGCGAGGTGCTCGCCGGGATCACCGCGATGAAAGGCAGGCCGAGCAGGCGTGCGAAGTAGGCTTCGGACACCGCGGTCGAACCGCTCGATGCCTCCACCACCGGCCTGCCCTCGCGCAGCCAGCCATTGGCCAGCGCATAGAGGAAGAGCGACCGCGCCAGCCGGTGCTTGAGGCTGCCGGTGGGATGGCTCGACTCGTCCTTGAGGTAGACGTCGATGCCCGGATACCCGGGCAGCGGCATGGGGATCAGGTGGGTGTCGGCCGAGCGGTTGAAGTCGGCCTCGATGGTGTGGATGGCACGGGCCACCCACTCGCGCTGCGCCATGCCGACGCCCTCCCCGCGCGCCTTACAGCGCGCGCGCGGCGTCGACCACCGCCTCGACCGTGAAGCCGAAGTGCGGGAACAGCACCTCCGCCGGGGCGCTAGCGCCGAAGCGGTCGATGCCGATCACCGCGCCGTCGAGGCCGACGTACTTGCGCCAGAAGTCGGAGATGCCGGCTTCGATGGCGACGCGCTTGCGGCAGGCATCGGGCAGCACCGATTCGCGGTACGCCGCGTCCTGGCGGTCGAAGACATCGGTGCACGGCATCGAGACCACGCGGGCGCCGTCGCCGAGCTGCGCGGCGGCCTGCATGGCCAGCTCCACCTCCGAACCGGTGGCGATGAGGATGACTTCCGGCGCGCCGACCGAATCCTTGAGCACGTAGGCGCCGCGCGCGATCGCGGCCACCCGGGCGGTGTCGCGCGCCTGCGGCGCGAGGTTCTGGCGCGAGAACACGAGGCAGCTCGGCCCGTCGCGGCGCTCGATCGCGGCCTTCCAGCACACGGCCGACTCCACCGCATCGCAGGGGCGCCAGACATCGTTGCCGGGGATCGCGCGCAGGCTGGCCAGGTGCTCGACCGGCTGGTGGGTGGGACCGTCCTCGCCGAGGCCGATCGAGTCATGGGTGTAGACGTGGATCGCGTGCGCACCCATCAACGCGCTCATGCGCACCGCATTGCGCGCGTAATCGCTGAACACCAGGAAGGTGGCGTCGTAGGGAATGAAGCCACCGTGCAGCGCCAGGCCATTCGAGATCGCGGTCATCGCGAACTCGCGCACGCCGTAATAGATGTAGTTGGCGCCCGGGTCGTCGCTGGTCACGGCCTTGCTGCCGCTCCACAGGGTGAGGTTGGAACCGGCCAGGTCGGCCGAGCCACCGATGAGCTCGGGCAGGTGCGGCGCGAAGGCCTCGATCGCCATCTGCGAGGCCTTGCGCGAAGCGACCTTCGGGCCGTCCGCCTGCAGCTTCGCGATGTACGCATCGGCCTCGGCGGAGAAACCCTGCGGCAGTTCACCGTGCGAGCGGCGGACCAGCTCCGCGGCAAGCTCCGGGTGGCGCTGCGCGTAGGCGTCGAACAGGCGGTTCCACTGCTCCTCGCGCACGGTGCCGGCATTGTTCGCCCGCCAGCCGTCGTAGATCGCCCCGGGGATTTCGAAGTCGCCGTGCTCCCAGCCCAGTGCCTTGCGCGTCGCCGCGATCTCGTCCTTGCCCAGCGGTGCACCGTGCGAGGACTCCTTGCCCGCCTTGGCCGGCGAGCCGAAGCCGATCGTGGTGCGGCAGCAGACCAGCACCGGCCTGTCGTCGTGCTGCATGGCCTGGTCGATGGCGGCCTTGATGGCGCTGGCATCATGGCCGTCGACGCCGCGGATCACGCGCCAGCCATAGGCCTCGAAACGGGCCGGCGTGTCGTCGGTGAACCAGCCCTGGACGTCGCCGTCGATCGAAATGCGGTTGTCGTCCCAGAACGCGACCAGCTTGCCGAGGCCCCAGGTGCCGGCGAGCGACGCGGCCTCGTGGCTGATGCCCTCCATCAGGCAGCCGTCGCCGAGGAACACCCACGTGCGGTGGTCGACCACGGCGTACTCGGGACGGTTGAAGCGCTGTGCCAGCAGCTTCTCGGCCAGCGCGAAACCGACGGCATTGGCGAAGCCCTGGCCAAGCGGGCCGGTGGTGGTCTCGACGCCGCAGGTGACGAAATTCTCGGGATGGCCCGGCGTGCGATGGCCGAGCTGGCGGAAGTTGCGCAGCTCTTCGATCGGCAGGTCGTAGCCCGCCAGGTGCAGCAGCGCGTACTGCAGCATCGAGCCATGCCCGTTGGACAGCACGAACCGGTCGCGGTTGAACCACTTCGGGTTGCCGGGGTTGTGGTTCAGGTAGTCGTTCCACAGCACTTCGGCGATGTCGGCCATGCCCATGGGCATGCCGGGGTGGCCGGAATTGGCCGCCTGGACGGCGTCCATGGCGAGGATGCGGATGGCGTTGGCAAGGTCGCGGCGGCTGGGGCTGGTCATGGTCTCGGGGGCTGGGCACGGCGGGCGAAGCCGCTATTGTCCCATCCCCCGCCTGCGGAGTCTCCCGCCGGGCCGCTGGCGCCGCAGGACCCCTGCAGGAGCGGCTATAGCCGCGATGACCCCGGGCCTCGCCAATTGGCCCTTGCCAATTGGCCTCTGCCAATGGGCGCTCGCCGATCGCGGCTGTAGCCGCTCCTACAGTTCATGCAGGTTGATATGGGCTCAGACGGCGGGCCGTGGCTCCTCGTCCTCCGCCAGTTCCGCCGGCGCGTCCGCCTCGCCCTTCGAGACGATCGCCGCGATGCCGAGGTCGCCGGTCACGTTCACCGTGGTCCGGCACATGTCCAGGAAGTGGTTCACGCCGAGGATCAGGCCGATGCCCTCCGGAGGTACCCCGACCATCGCGCAGATCAGGGCCACCACCGGCAGCGAGCCCGAGGGCACGCCCGCGGTGCCGATGCCGCCGAGGATGCAGACCAGCATGACCATGAACTGCTGGCCCCAGGTCAGGTCCACGCCGAAGAACTGGGCCAGGAAGATGACCGTGACGCCCTCGAAGAGCGCGGTGCCGTTCTGGTTGGCGGTGGCGCCGATGGTCAGGACGAAGCGCGAGACCTTGGTCGGCAAGCCGAGGTCGCGATCGGCCACCTTCAGCGCGGTGGGCAGCGTGGCATTGCTGGACGCGGTGGAGAACGCCATCAGCATCGCCTCCTGCACGCCCCTGAAGAACTTCGCCGGCGAATACCCGCCCACGAACTTCAGCGCCAGCGAATAGGTCACCAGCATGTGCAGGGCCAGCGCCCCGACCACCACCAGCACGAACGCGCCAAGGCGCAGCAGCAGGTCCCAGCCGAACAGCACGGCCAGGTTGAACATGAAGCAGAACACCGCCAGCGGGGCCAGGCGGATGATCAGCCCGATCAGCGTCATCGAGACCTCGAAGATGCCCTCGATGCCGCGGCGCAGGGTGCGGATCGGCGCGCTGTCGGGGCCCATCACGATGCCGATGCCGAACATCAGCGCGAAGAACATCAGCGCGAGGATATTGGCGTTGTTGGCGGCGGCACCGACCACGTTCTGCGGCACGATGTCGAGCAGCATCTGCACGCCGGGGGGCTGCGCGCTGCTGTCGCGGACGATGGCCGCGGTGCGCTCCGCGCCCTCGGCGAGCAACTGCTGCGCCAGCACCGGGTCCACGCCGGTGCCCGGCTGGAACACGTTCACCATCACCAGGCCGATCAGCACCGCGATGCCCGACAGCACGACGGTCGCGATCAGCGTGCGCCAGCCGATGCGGCCCAGCGACTTCACGTCGCCCATCTCCGAGACGCCCACCACAAGCGCCGAGAACAGCAGCGGGACGATCATCATGAAGATCAGGCTGAGGAACAGGGTCGAGAACGGCTGCGTGACGTACGCGGTCAGGCCCTGCACCCAGTCGGCGTCGCGGCCGATGCCGTAATGCACGAAAAGTCCCAGCAGCAGTCCCGCGACGAAACCGATGGCGATCTTCCAGTGCAGCGGCATGCGCTGCCCGGCGGGCGCGGTCGGCTCGGTCATGCGGTCTTCCCCGGAACGTTGTGGACGGCGGAGCTTAGCAAAGCAGGCCCCGCCGCCTTCAGTGCGGATAGTGGGGTGGCAGCAGCCCGTCTCCCGCGTCGTCCCCGGCGAGCCAGTCGGGGCCGCGTGCGAATGCCGCGCGGACCGCCGCCCGCGCCTCGGCCGCACGTTCTCCATCGCGGCCCCAGCGCGCGCGCTGCAGGCCGGCGATGGCCTCGCGTTGCGGGCCCGGCGCGAGCAGCGCCGCAAGCGCGTCGGGATCGGGCGCCGGTGGCGATGCGAGTGCGCACAAGGCGGCCGAAACCTCGCCAAGGTCGCCGGTGTCGAGCGCATGGCGCAATCCGGCGCCACGCCTGCGGGCACCCTGCTCCGCTCCACTCCCGTCCACCGGCGCAGGGCCCGTTGTCCCGACGCCTGCCAGCGCGCGCTGGCGCCACTGCAGTGCCCAGCCCAGCGTCACCAGCCACAGCAGGGCGAAGGCCACGGTCGCCAGTGCCCAGCGGTGGATCGGCCCCTGCACGCCAGGCAGGCGCACCCATGGACTGGGGTCCGTGGCCGCCATGTCCGGTGGGGAGATCGCGCCATCCACGCCCACGGCCGCGGCGACCTCGATGTCGAGCGCCGGCAGCGTGGCCTCGCGCGCGCGGCCGGCCGCCACGTCCCACCAGTGGATCGGCGGGACCTCCACGCGCAGCGTGCCGCCACGCGCGGGCAGCACCGCGAAGCGGCGCACCATGCGTACATGCGGCCGGCCTTCGTCGAACGTCTCGTCGTGCCGGGCCGGATCGGCAAACACCTGGGCGCCCTGGCCGGCCACCAGTTCCGGGGGCTCGAGCTGGGCGGCCGTGGCGCCGTCGGCCACCAGCTCGAGCTCGACGGTGAAGGCGTCGCCGGCACGCGCCGCATCGGGCGTCTGCAGCCAGCGCAGCTGCAGCCCGTGCAGTGGCAGCCATGGGCGCGGCGCGCCTGCGGGCACCGGCTGCACGTCAAGGACCAGCGCCGGCCCATCGGCGCGCAGGCTGCGCTGGCCGTCGCCGAAGAATTCGTCGAACCAGCCGCCCACGCCGCGGCCACGGAAGGTCGCCCCCGGCAGCGCGATCCGGCCACTGCGCTCGGGAACGAGCAGGTAGCGGCGTTCCACCACCTGGTAACGGCGCCCGCCGAGCTCGCGCGTGAACTGCACATCGCTGCCCACGCGCTGCAGTCCGATGCCGTCGACGGACGGCTGGTCGAGCTGCCCGGAGAGGAGCTGCACCGAGTAATGGAGGCGCAGCGTCAGGCCGGTCGCCTGCTGCACATGGGGCGACGGGTCATCGAGGTGGGCCTCGATGAACACGGGCCCGCCCACGCGGGACGGCGCCGTCGTCGCCGGGGCGACCGTGAGTGTCAGCGGAGCGGTCTGCCCGCTGCCCACGCGCAGGGCGGGCACCGTGAGCGTGCCGGCGCGCACCGGCCTCAATGCGGCCGCGTACAGCGTCCGGCGGCCGGGCCGGGCACCGCCACGCTCGTATGTCTGGCGGCTGCTGCGCTGTTCGATGCGGAAGTCCCGGGCCAGCGGGGCGTAGTCCGGTCGGCCGGGTGCATCGGTCTCGATGTTGAGTGTCGCGGTTTCGCCTTCCTCGATGCGGTCGCGGTCGAGCCAGGCACGGACTTCGGCCGAGGCCAGCGTGGGCATGAGCAGCAGTGCCAGCACGACCATCGTCATGAGCGGGCGGATGGCGCGGCCGCGGTGGTGGGCGTGGCTCGGCATCGTCAGCGTTCCCCGGCGCGGCGGAGCAGGTGTTCGTTGCGGAAGCGCGCGCGCAGCAGCGCGCCGGGATCGTCCGGCACGCGGCGCAGCCAGGCGGCGTTGGCCTGCTCGCGCTCGGTATCGGCGGTGGAGCCTGCCGTGGCGGCGCCCCGTGGCGCGTCCTCCTCGCCTTCCCCGCCGTCCCCGGCGGCGCCGGCTTCGAGGGCGCGCTGCATGGCCTCGCGCTGGGCCTGGTCGGCGGCCTGCTGG
>DATBUS010000067.1:0-11417 GCA_036515815.1 Luteimonas sp. | reverse complement strand
CGCGGGCGTGTCGCTGGGCCTGCTGCACGGCGCGCAGCCCGATGCGCTGGTGCTGTGCCACGAGCCGGGCCGCCCGCACATGCGCGGGCTGCCGCACTACCCGCTGCCGGCCCTGGCGGAAACGCTGGAGGCCAATCTCGCCGCCGCGCGGCTGACCAGTCCGGGCGTGGTGGCTGCGGGCCTGGCGCTGAACACCTCGAAGCTCGATCCGGCCGCGGCCGCGCGCGCCTGCCGCGACGCCGAGGACCTGCTCGGCCTGCCGGCACAGGATCCGGTGCGCGACGGCGTGGCCCGGATCGTGGACCGCCTGCTGGACGCGATGCCGTGCTGAGCCTGGCGCACGCCAGCCACGCGCTGGCCACGCCGTTCCGGATCTCGCGCGGCGTGCGCACCTCGGCCGAGGTCGTCGTGGCGACCATCCACCGCGGCGGCTTCAGCGGACGCGGCGAGTCGATGCCCTACGCGCGCTATGGCGAAACCGTGGCCTCGGTGACCGAACAGGCCGCGCTGCTGCTGCCGGCCATCGCCGGCGGACTGGATCGCCGCGGCCTGCTCCAGCTGCTGTCCCCGGGGGCCGCACGCAATGCGCTCGACTGCGCGCTCTGGGACCTGGAGGCGAAGCAGCAGGCCGCGCCGGTCCAGGCCCTGCTGGGCCAGCCCGGTGGGTTGCCGCCGCTGACCTGCGCGCAGACCGTGAGCCTGGACGCGCCGGAACGGATGGCCGTGGCGGCGCGTGCGCTCGCCCACCTCGACCTGGTGAAGATCAAGGTCGACGCCTCGGACCCCGCGGCGCAGATCCGCGCGGTGCGCGGCGAGCTGCCCGCGGCGCGCCTGATCGTCGATCCCAACGAAAGCTGGAGCTTCGAACTGCTGCAGGCGATGCAGCCGGTGCTGGCCGAGGCCCGCGTCGACTTGGTCGAGCAGCCGCTGCCGGCTGGCGAGGACGACGTGCTGCTGGGCTTCGAGCCGGCCACGCGGCTGTGCGCCGACGAGTCCTGCCACACCGCCGACGACCTGCCGCGCCTGCGCGGGCGTTACCAGGTGGTCAACATCAAGCTCGACAAGAGCGGCGGCCTCACCGGCGCGCTGGAGCTGCTGGACGCGGCGCGCGCGCAGGGCTTCGGGATCATGGTCGGCTGCATGATCAGCTCCTCGCTGGCCATCGCGCCCGCCTGGCACGTCGCCCGCCACGCCGAGTTCATCGACCTCGACGGGCCGCTGTGGCTGAAGGACGACCATGCCGGCGGCGCGACCATGCACGACGGCCTGCTGCAGCCGCCGGCAGCGGGACTGTGGGGCGGCGGTACGCGCGCGATGGATATGCTCACCGCATGAGGGCCGGTCGTGCAGGATTCGCCCGCGAACGCGCGCCGCAGGCCCTGCGGCGGCTGCGGCTGGCGGCCTGCCTGCCCGGCCTGTTGCTGCTCGCCGGCTGCGCCGCGGTGCCGCCCGCCCCGGTCCCGGTGGCCGAAGCCGACATCCTGATCCACGGTGGGCTGCTGTTCGACGGCGGCGCCGGCGGCGGCCGAGTCGCCGACGTCGCGATCCGCGGCGACCGCGTCCTCGAAGTCGGCCGCGACCTGCGCCGGCGCTATCGCGCGGCGCGCGAGATCGATGCCACGGGCCTCGTGGTCTCGCCGGGCTTCATCGATCCGCATACCCATCCCGACACCTACCTGCGCTCGCCAGACCCTGCGGCGCGCCGCATCCTGCCCTGGCTGCACCAGGGCGTGAGCACGATCTTCATCGGCATCGACGGCGGCGGCACGCCGGACGTCGCCGCCGACCGCGCCAGGCTCGAGGCCGCGGGCGTCGGCACCAACGTGGCCGCGTACGTGGGGCTGGGGCCGGTCCGGCGCCGCGTGCTGGGCGACGACGCGCGCGCGCCCGATGCGGGCGAGCTGGCGCGGATGCGCGGCCTGGTCGCAAACGCGATGTGCGAAGGCGCCTTCGGCCTGTCGGCGGGCCTGTTCTACGCGCCGCAGAGCTTCGCCTCCACCGACGAGGTGGTCGCGCTCGCCGCCGAGGCGGCCGCACGCGGCGGCGTCTACGACACCCACCAGCGCGACGAGTCGAGCTATTCGCTGGGCCTGATGGGCTCGATCGAGGAAGTGCTGGAGATCGGCCGCCGTGCCGGGCTGCCGGTGCACATCGCCCACATCAAGGCGCTGGGCGCCGATGTCCATGGCAGCGCGGGCGAGGTGATCGCGCGCATCGAGCGCGCACGCGGCGAAGGCCAGCGCGTGACCGCCGACCAGTACCCCTGGCTGGCCTCGTCCACCGGCCTGGGCGCCGCGCTGCTGCCGCGCTGGGCGGTGGATGGCGGCCGGGCGGCGCTGTTCGCGCGGCTGGATGACGCCGCGACCGCGGCGCGTATCCGTGACGCCATCCGCGACAACCTGCAGCGCCGCGGCGGTGCCGAGGCGATCCTGATGACCGGCACCGGCTGGCCGTGGAGCGCGCTCACGCTGCAGGCGTTCGCGGATTCCGAAGGCCTCGACCCGGTGGAGGCCGCGCTGCGCATCATCCGCGAGGGCGGCCCCGGGCGCACCGGCTCGGCGCAGCGGATCGCGTCGTTCAACATGCGTCGCGACGACGTCGACCTGTTCATGCGCCAGCCCTGGGTGCTGACCGCGTCCGACGGCGGCGACGGCCACCCGCGCCAGTACGCCACCTTCCCGGAGAAGTACGCGCGCTTCGTCGCCGGCGAAGGCGTGATCGACCTGGCCGCCTTCATCCACCGCTCCACCGGGCTGACCGCCACCACGTTCGGCCTCGAAGGCCGCGGCTTCCTGCGCGCGGGCCACTACGCCGACGTGCTGGTGTTCGACCCGGACGCGTACGCGCCGAAGGCCGACTACGTCCGGCCGCACGTGCTGTCGGAAGGCGTGGTGCACCTGTTCGTCAACGGCGTGGCGATGATCGATGCGGGCCATGCGGCACATGCCCTGCCGGGCCGCGTGCTGCAGCATCGTCCGCCCGCGGGCACCTGCCCTTGAGCGCCGCCCGCCGCCTGCGGGCGGCGTGACACCGAGAAGGAATGCCCATGCTTGAGCTCGACGCCGTCCAGACCCTCGCCCTCGCCGGCATCGCCTTGTTCCTGGGCTATGCACTGTGCCGTGCCATCCCGGTGCTCGGCCGCTACAACCTGCCGCCGCCGGTGATCGGCGGACTGGTGTTCGCGATCGCGGCCTGGATCGCCTACGAGCGCGAGGTGACCCTGTTCGAACTCGACACCGGCCTGCAGGGTCCGCTGATGATCGCGTTCTTCACCACCATCGGCGTCAACGCCAGCCTGCGCCTGCTGCGGATCAGCGGGAAGCAGGTGCTGGTGTTCCTGGCGCTTGCCACGGTGTTCGCGGTGGCGCAGAACCTGCTGGGCATGGCGGTTGCGGTGGGCTTCGACCTGCATCCGCTGTTCGGCGTGCTGGCCGGCTCGACCACGCTGACCGGCGGCCCGGCGACCGGGCTGGCGTTCGCGCCGCTGTTCGAGGCCGCCGGCGTGGAAGGCGCCGAGTCGATCGCGGTGGCCGCCGCGATGTCGGGCATCGTGCTGGGCGGACTGATCGGCGGGCCGGTGATCACGGTGCTGGTTCGCCGCTTCGGCCTGGTGTCCACGCGCCCCCAGGACCACGAGGCTCCCGACGATGCCGTCGCCGCGCCGGCGCTGACCGAGGCCCAGCGGGAGTACGGCGCGCTGAAGAGCATCGTGGTGATCCTGGTGGCCATGTGGCTGGGCAGCTGGGTCAGCGACCTGATCTCGGCCACCGGCATCACCCTGCCCGCCTACGTCGGCGCGATGCTGGTGGGCGCTCTGATCCGCAACATCGACGACGCCACCGGCTGGATCGGCATGTCGGTGCCGACCACCGACCTCATCGGCAACGTCAGCCTGGCGCTGTTCCTGTCGGTGGCGCTGATGAACCTCAAGCTGTGGGAGCTGGCCGGGCTGGCGCTGCCGCTGCTGGTCAACCTCGGGCTGCAGGTGGGGATGGTGGCGGCGTTCTGCCTGGTGGTGTTCCGGGTGATGGGGCGCGACTACGACGCCGCGGTGATGGGCGGTGGCTTCATCGGCTTCATGCTCGGCACCACGGCGAACGCGATGGCGGTGATGCGGACGCTCGTCGAGCGTTACGGCGCCGCGCCGCGCGCCTTCCTGGTCGCGCCGCTGGTGGGCGCGTTCTTCATCGATTTCAGCAATGCGCTGATCATCACCGGCTTCCTCAACGTCTTCGGCTGAGGCCTCAGCGCACCGGCACGTCGTGGAGCGGGCCCGGCTCCGCGCCGGTCTGGAAGGTGAAGTGCCACCATTCCATCGGGTAGTCGTCGAAGCCGGCGGCCTGCATCGCGTCGCGCAGCAGGTGGCGGTTCGCGCGCTGTTCCGCCGTGGCCTCGGGCGAGTCCGTATTCGCGCGGCTGCCGAAGAAGTCGAAGCCGGTGCCCATGTCCAGCGGCGCGCAGGCCGCGCCGCGGTCGCCGCAGCGCATCAGGGTGAGGTCGACGGTGTAGCCCCGGCTGTGCCCCGACACTTCGGCGATATAGCCGTCGAGCAACTGCTGCTTGTCGAGGTCCGGGTAGTGCGTGGCCTTGGTGGCGACGTCATCGGCGTCGTTTACCCAGCGCATGAAGTGGGCGACGGCCCGCACCGGGCGGTAGCAGTCGAAGACGTGCAGGCGCATGTCCCGTTCGCGCAGCGAGGCCTCCACCCGCGCCAGCGCCTCGGCGGCCTCGCGCTTCAGCCAGCAGCGCGGCGCCCCGTACCCGTCCACCGGCGCGCCGACGAAGTTGTCGCTGCCGGCATAGGCGATTGACTGCGACATGTCCGGCACCAGTTCGTGGATGTCGATCATGCCGGCCTCGTCCTTCGTGGCCGCGCCGGAGACGACGGGCGCGGATGTCACCACCGGCTTCGCCCCGGAGCCGCCGATGAAGTGCTCGTGCAGCGCGCGATTGACCGCGGTGCGGAACGCCTCCTTGCCACGGCTGCCGTTGGTGATCACCACGAAGCCATACTTCTTCTCCCCGTCGAAGAACATGGAGCTGTAAAGGCCATAGGCAGAGCCGGTGTGGCCGGTCAGGACGACGCCCGGCACCAGCGCCGTGTCGGTGCGCAGCGCGAGGCCGTAACCGGAGGTGTCGTCGATCGCGACGGCCGGCGTCTGCATCGCCCGCGCACTCGCGGCGCTGATCAGGCGCACGCCGTTCCATTCGCCCTGGTTCATGTGCATCCGCATGTACGTCGCCAGGTCGGCGGCCGGGATCTTCATGCCGCCGGTGGGCGAGAGCAACGGCGCGTGGTAGCCGACGACGTAGCCGTCCAGCCGCTCGCCGAGCGGCGCGTACGCCGCATCCGAGCGCACGAAGCCCTCGCCATCGCGCCAGCGGTAGATGCGGGCGAGGCGCGCTGCGTCGAGCGCGTCGACCAGATGGCCCCCGAGCAGCCCCAACGGCGCCAGCACGTGGCGCCTGACGTAGGTATCGAAGCGCTCGCCCGAGGCCCGCTCGACGATCGCGCCCACCATGTTGTAGGCGAGGTTCGAGTACTCGTAGCGTTCGCCGGGCGCGCGATCGGCATAGGCGGCCTGCCAGGCGCCGCCGGCTTCCGGGTTTATCAGGTCGAGGTCGCCATACCGCGGCCCGTCGGTGATCGACGAGGTGTGGTTCAGCAACATGCGCAGGGTGATCGGCTGGTCCGGGTACGCGGGATTGCGCACCGGGAAGCCGATCAGCACGCCGGCGTCGTCGTCCAGCGACATCCGGCCCTGCTCGACCAGCTGCATCACCGAGACGGCAGCGAAGGACTTGGAGATCGAGGCGATGCGGAAGAGGTCGTCTTCGCCGAGCGGAATCCTCTGCTCCAGGTCCTTCCAGCCGAAGCTGCCCTGGTAGACGATGGCGTTGTCCCTGACCACCACCACCGCCAGGCCGACCGTGCCGTGCTCGTCCATCAGCCCGCGCAGCCGCGCCTCGATGTCCTGGGCGGCGGCGAACGGCAGCCAGGCGCAGGACAGCAGGATGGCGGCGCACAGCGACAGGGCGCGGCCGGTGTTGCTGCGGTTCTTCATGATTGCTCCGCTGTTGTCGGGATCCGTGGGCGGCTCAGTCGAAGGACTTGGTCACCGTCAGGTACCAGCCGCGCCCGAGCGCGTTGTGCATCGCCGAACTGTAGCCGAGCGCGCTGGGCGTCAGTGGCGGCTGGCGGTCGCCGACGTTGCGCACGGTCAGGCGGATGCGGGTGCCGTCGAGGAAACCGTCGGTACCGCTGAAGCGGCGCTCCGCCCAGACGTTGGTGGTGGTCCAGCTCGGCACCGGGAAGTAGTCGCCGAGGTTGGACACCGCGCCGGTCGACTCGAAGCCATCGGTGTAGTTGACGAAGGTTCCCAGGCCCCAGCCCGCCTTGCGCCAGGAGGCGCTGAAGGTGGCGCGCCATTCCGGCTTGCCGTTCACGCCCAGCAGGTTGCCGGCGTTGCGGATGTCGAAGTGGTCATCGATGATCCCGGCTTCCTGCGCGGCGATGATGCGCAGTTCGTCCTCTGTGGGATCCTGCGACATCTCGATCAGGCGCGTGGCGTTCAGGCTGGCGTTGAAGGTGCCGGCATTGTCCGTGCGCAGGCGCCAGTCGACGCCGAAGTCGATGCCGCGCGTGGTCCGCGGCAGGCGGTTGATGTAGACGTCGTCGATGTAGTCGACCATGCCCACCGGCGCCAGCCCCGTGCCCTCGAACAGGTCGATCCGCGCCTGGTCGGGCTCCAGCCGCACCACCGCCGGGTTGTAGGACCCCTCCATGCGCAGCAGGTAGTCCAGGGCCAGCTGGGTGGCCTCGCCGAGGATGCCGATCACGTCTTCCTGCTGGATCTCGAAGTAGTCGGCGGTGAACGTCATCCGTGTGGACTCGGGCAGGAAGCGCGGCTGGAACACGACGCCGGCCGACCAGGTTTCCGCCGTCTCCGGTTCGAGGTCGCGGTTGCCGCTGCGGATCGCCATGGTGCTGTAGCTGCGGCCACAGCGGTGCACGCCATCGATGGTGCCGTTGCGGATGTCGGCTTCGCAGACGTAGTAGTCGGTGCGGCTGTTGCTGACCGTGGTGCCTTCGGCGTACAGCTGCAGGATGTTGGGCGCGAGGAAGCTCTCCGACCAGTTGGCGCGGAGCATCAGGCCGTCGACGATGTCCCAGGCCAGCGAGACCTTGGGCTTGGTGACCCCGCCGAAATCCGAGTAGCGCTCGTAGCGTCCCGCGACCTGCAGGTCCAGCGCGCGCACCAGCGGCACCCCCATCTGCGGCGACACCAGCGGGATCGCGAACTCGGCGTACAGCGAGCCGACGTCGCGGTCGCCGGAGTTGTCGCCGGACGGACTGGCGCCGAGCACGTCGCTGGTGATCGCGCCGTTCATCGGGTTGGTGTAGGTGATCGTGCCGTCGAAGCGCGGATCACGGTCGTCGTCCAGGGTTTCCCGGCGCCACTCGGCGCCGAACGCGACGCCGACGTGGCCGGCGGGCAGCGCGAACAGGTCCTCGCGGATGAAACGGGTATCGACCTGGAACAGCGTCGCCTTGCTTTCGCGCACCACGGGCACCGTGAAGTGGTCGATCGCGATCTGGTTGCGCGCGGCGTCCGGCGGCGCTCCCCAATCGGAGAGATTGCCGCCGTAGAAGGGGTTGTAGGCATCGGGCGTGTTCCACGCCAGCGCCTCGCTGAACAGCGTGTTGCTGATCGAGCCATGCTGGACGTCGGTGGTGTTGGCCGCCGAATACAGCAACGCGCCTTCCCAGTCGAAGCCGCCCACCATGCCGCGGACGCCGGCCAGGAAGCGATAGGAATCATCGTCGACCGTGTACGGACGCGAGGTGTCGGTGGCGCGGAAGCTGGTCATCCGCACGTCCAGCCCTTCTTCCGGCGCGTCGATGCCGGCCAGGCGGTTCGGGTTGAGCGAGCCGTCGGGCAGGTACATGGCGCCGAACGGATTCCAGTAGTTGGTCTTCGGCACGATGATCGGCGCGGCGCCCAGCGCTGCCGCCTGCTCGCGCATGCCCTTGTAGCGGGACTCGTACCAGGCCAGCTCCGCGAAGGCGACGAAGTTGTCGTCGAGGTCGTGTTCGAGCGTGCCGAACACGTTCATGCGGTCGACCTCGCCCAGGATGTTGCGCTGGTGGTTGGGGCTGAAACGGAGCGGCCGGTCGGCGTCGGTACTCTGGGAACCGGAATTGATGCAGACATCGCCGGTGACCTGCGCCGTACAGCCGTGGTGGCCGACCGGATCGATGTGGAAATAGCCGCTGGCGCTGGTGATCGAGCCGTTGTCGGCACCGCGCACGCGCACGCCGTCGAGGGTCTGGAATACCCCCCAGGCGGTACCGGTGATGCGGTCGTCGAAGGCGGTGACGCCCTCGAAGTCGGTGCCGTCCATGAGCCCGCGGCGGTCCATGTTGGCGCTGTAGTCGCGCGCGGTCGCCGGGAGGTCGGTGCGGTGCGTCCAGCCGCCGACCACCGTGGCCCGCGTGCGGCCATCGTTGAACCACTTGCCGGCCTTGAAGTTGATGTTGCCCTGGCGGAAGTCCACGTCTTCGGAGCCGCCGTACTGGCCCTGCACCTGGAAGCCCTGGTAGTGGGTGTCGAGCACCACGTTGACCACGCCGGCCACCGCATCGGATCCGTACAGCGCGGACGCGCCGCCGAGCAGGGTCTCCACCCGGCGGGTGCCGAACAGCGGGATCGCGTTCATGTTGGCGGTCTGCCGCGGCACCAGCGCCTCGGTCTGCGTGCCCGGATGCGGGACCATGCGCCGCCCGTTCACCATCAGCAGGGTGTTGCCGGTGCCGAGGTTGCGCAGGTTGATCGAGCCGACGTCGCCGCGCGCGGCGTTGAGGTTGGCCGCGGTGTCGGCGTTGTTGAACATCATGTCGCCGATCTGCGGGATCGCCTGCAGCAATTCGTCGCCTGAGATCGCGCCGGTCGCCTCGATCTTCTCCTCGTCCATCACCAGCACCGGCGACGGCCCTTCGACGCGGTTGCTTGCCAGCCGGCTGCCCACCACCGTCACGGCGTCCAGCTCCTTGGCGGTGGGGGCCTGCGCGGCGTCGGCGCCTGCTTCGGCCCCGGCCGCAGGCCGCGCGGGATCCGCCGGCGGCTGCTGCGCGAAGGCCATGCCCTGGAGCGTGGAGGCGAGGATGACGCTGAGCAGCGTCGGCTTGATCAGGCGATGGTGCATATGGTGATTCCCTCCGAAGGCACGAAACGGCGCGTCGCCGCGCTCCCCTGCCCGGACTCTAGCGACGTTGCGACCCTGCAAAGCCTCGCTTTTCTGGCCCATCCCATAGCGGCAGGTTATGCCCACGCGCCGCCGTGCTAGCGCGCGACGGCCGACGCGCCCGGGCGCCGCGGATCGGCCGCGCCTTCCACCCGCCCCGGCTCCAGCAGCAGCGTCTGCGTGCTGCCGATGGTCTGCCCCTGCTCCGGCACGTGGCCGCGCTCGCGCAGCAGGCGCAGCGTGTCCGGGCTGAAGCCGCGCTCCATGTCGAGCTCGCCGCGGTCCGTGACCTGCTGGTGGATGCGCGGGAACGCAGTGGCCTCGGCGATGTTCATGCCGAAGTCGACCACGTTGACGATCATCTGCACGATCGTGCCCGGAATGGTGTTGCCGCCCGGGCTTCCGGTCACCAGCCATGGCCGGCCGTCGCGCAGCAGCATCGTCGGCGACATGCTCGACACCGGGCGGCTGCCCGGCCGCAGCGCGTTCGCCGGCGGCTCCCGGCCCTCGCGCACGGCGTCCAGCTGCGCCTGCAGCGAGAAGTTGCCGATCAGGTTGCCGAGCAGGAAGCCGGTGCCCTCGATCATCACGCCGGAGCCGAAGTCCGCACCGATCGTGTACGTGGTGCTGACCGCGTTGCCCTCGTCGTCGACGACCGAGAAGTGCGTGGTCTCGCGGCCCTCATGCGCCCAGATGTCGCCGGCGGCCACCTCGGCGGCCGGCGTCGCGCGGTCCATCCTGATCGCGGCCGCGCGCGATGCGCCGTAGGCCTTGGAGACAAAGCCGTCCAGCGGCACCGGCGCGGCGGCGGGATCGTTGGCATGGGCGCGGCGGTCGCGCCAGGCCAGCTTGGTCGCCTCGGCCAGCAGGTGCAGCGCGTCGGCGGAGCCGGCACCCATGGCCGCGAGGTCGAACTGTTCGAGGATGTTGAGCGTCATCGCGATGCCGGGCCCGCCGCCGCTGGACGGCGGCATGGTCAGCAGCGCGTGCCCGCGGTAGAGGCTGCGCAGCGGCTCGCGCTCGATCGCGCGATAGGCGGCGAGATCGGCCTTGCGCAGCAGTCCGCCGTGGGCGCGCATGCCGGCGTCCAGCCGCTCGGCGATCGCGCCGCGGTAGAAGGCGTCCGCGCCGTGCTCGGCGATCTGGCGCAGCGACCAGGCGAGGTCCGCCTGCACCAGGCGTTCGCCGGCGCGCAGCGCGGAGCCGTCGGGATGCAGGAAGACCTTCGCGCCCGCTGCGCTGCGCGCCAGCCGGTCACGGCCCCATTCGAGCGCGAAGGCCTCGTCGCGGCTGAGCACCATGCCGTCCGCGGCCAGCCGGATCGCCGGCTGCAGCAGCCGCTTCCACGGCAGGCGGCCATACTTCCCGTGCGCCAGTGCCAGGCCCGCCACCGTGCCCGGCACGCCCGCGGCGCGGATGCCCGCGGCGTGGCCCTGCAGGCTGCCGTCCTCGCCCACGTAGGCCTCGAGCGTGGCCAGCGCCGGCGCCATCGAGCGGAAGTCGATCGCCACCGCGCGGCCGTCCTCGAGGTGAAGCAGCATGTAGCCGTCGCCGCCGATGTTGCCCGCGCGCGGCAGCGTTACCGCCATGGCGAAGGCCATCGCCACGCTGGCATCGACCGCGTTGCCGCCCTCGCGCAGGACCTCGGCGCCGATCCGGCTGGCGTGGTCGCTCTGGCTGACCACCATGCCGCCGTCGGCGACGACGGGCTTGTGGATCTCTTCGTAGTTGAGCAGCTGCCGCGTCTGCGCCGGGGCCGTCGGCGCGGCGATGGCGAGGCAGGCGGCGAGCAGCGCCACGGCGGACAGGGTGAACGGCCTGCGCATGTCGGTTCTCCGGTTGCATTCCGACACTGCCGCAGGCGATCGGCCGTGTCGCGCAGCTTTCCTGTGGTCGGGTATGCAGCGGGGCTATGGAACACGGCGGCAAAGCGAGGGACGCGCGGCTTGCGATCGCGATAGCCTCGCCGGACCGTTCCATGGCGGCGACGTGCGCGTCGCCGCGCCTCGCAGGAGCCGCCCCTTGGCCTCGTCGTCGTCGCATGCATCCCCCTTCCGCCGCGCCCGTGCGCTGACCGTGCTGGCCCTGCTCAGCCTGGCCGCCTGCGGCACCGCTCCGCGCGACGCCGCGCCCGCACCGCTGCCGGTCGCGGCCGGTGGACACGCGCAGGC